>DASZEU010000579.1:0-9109 GCA_035940535.1 Candidatus Angelobacter sp. | reverse complement strand
AAAAGTAGGAAGTAGAGAAGCCCCTCTTTTAACCACAGGCCCCACGGGAACAAGGGAAACCCAAAAAACCACCGCAGAGACCGCAAAAGATCGCAGAGATGTTTATTTTAAGGTTGGGTCAAATTGAAGTATTCCGCTACGCCGCTATATTTTTTGAGCAGAAAAGGCACGGCGTGAGAGCTTGCGGAAAAATTCGTTCTTGCGAGTGACAGAGAACCTCAGGGGCTAAAGCCTACTGAAATCCCAATTTTTCTCAATTTTCTCCCCGTGCTAATCTGGATTTGGTGAACCCCAGAGTTACGATTCTTTTTGAGCAGGCCTATCGGGAGTTGCGGCCGCGAGCGCCGCTGCCCGAATTTAAAGTCCAGTTCTTCCCTTTTGCCAATCTGAACAACACCATACGTTTGCGGGAAGGACGGGTCCTGGTACGCCTCTCGGACCTGATGGAGGGTGCTGCAGACGACGTGCTACACGCCATCCTTCACATCCTGATTGCCAAGCTCTATCGCAAAGAGATCGATGACGGCCACGCAGCGCGCTTCCGCAAGTTTGCCGGCAGCCAGAGTATCTCAGCCAAGACGCATTTGATCCGGCAGATGCGCGGGCGCAAGAAAATTCATGGACCTAAGGGCGCGCATTATGACCTGGAAGAGATTTTTGATGAGCTGAATACCAGGTTCTTCTACGGCCTGATGGCGCGACCGCAGATGACCTGGAGCGCCAATCACTCGCGGCAAAGCCTTGGGCATTATGATCCTGCGCACAACACCATTGTCGTGAGCCGCGTTTTTGATCGTCCCAATATTCCCCGGTATGCGGTGGAGTATCTGGTCTACCACGAGATGCTTCATCTGCGCCACCCGGTAAAGCTGCGAGGAAGCCGCCGCTGCGTACACGGACCAGCGTTTCAAGCTGAAGAAAAGCTTTTTCCCCACTTAGAGGAAGCGAAGAAATATTTGAAGCAACTTTAGTTTCAGCACAACCCTTCACTTGAGCAAGTGTGAGATGCCGATCTGGGCTGAGTTATGCTTGACGTAACGCATAATTAGAGCTATATTCGATTATCATTAGGAGAAAACATCGTGGTACTCACCGCTATTCACCCTGGCGAGCATCTCGCCGAAGAACTAAGAGAGCTGGACATGAGCGCCGCCGAACTTGCACGGCAACTTGAAGTTCCGACTAACCGTGTCACCGAGATCCTCAACGGGCGGCGCGCCATCACTGGCGACACAGCCCTGCGCCTTGCTCACTTCTTCGGAACCACCGCCGAATTTTGGCTCAATTTGCAAAGTTCTTACGAGCTGCGCATCGCGGCAAAGAAGGCTGGGAAATCCATCAAGGAATTGCCGACTTTGAAGCGGCTCGCACATGCCCATCGGTAGTAAACGATTCCTGCTCCAGCTTCCCCCAGGTATCAGGCCATCAGGCAGTAAACCATCGTTCATTTGTGACTTCAATGGCGCCGAAACAGGAATGCTAACCGGCCAATCGCCTTTCAGCTCCAACGGGTTCACCCAGAGCCTTTAACTGCTGTGGGGTAGCGCGAAGGCGGTAGAGAGGCACGGAGCCGGTGGCCAGGCGAAGCTTGTAGGGTTGTGTACCGGTCATGTAATCGCAATTCAAGCCGCCAGCCAAAGTTTGGCGAGTGGTTTCGTAGATCAGAGTCATCGCAGGTGAAAGTTTTCCATACTCGTGATCAAACCATCCAGTATAGAAACGCCGAAAGCTGCCGTCCATCCAGGTCACCAGGGCTGCCGCCAGGCGCGGGCCGCATTCCAAAGTGAATATCTCACAGCATTGCGACGCGCTCCTCGCTGCCTGAATGATGAACTCCACGCGAGCGGAATCATGAAATAAGCTGACTGGATCCTGAACAGCTTTTCTGACATAGATGCTTCGCAGTAGTTCGGCATTATCGCCGTGGTACGTCTTGACTTGAAATCCAAGTTTTTGGAAGCGGCGAATGCTTCTTCCCAGACGATTGTGCATCTCGGCGAACTGCTCAGCCGATATTTCCGTGCGATCAACCAGGGGAGCCTCGGTAAATGGAAGCAAGTTCATCTCTTCCATCACTTTCCATCGCTCGGGCGCTCGGACGGCAACGACTTCCAGACATTCATGGGTTTGCGCCAGAGCCGAGAGTGCCGTCCTCAGAAGAGACTCATTGCTGTCGCCATGGTAGAGAAAAGTCCGATAGTCAAACAACTCCTCTCCCAAAAGGCGCAACGTTCCGTCCCTGTACCGTCGCACCGCCGGAATGATGGCTAAACCGTAAGACGCTTCGGCACACACCACGAAAGGAGTTTCACGATCCTTGAATATCTTGGCCGCCAGCAGGTTCCAGTCAAAGTTTTGGAATATCGTGTGCGAACATGTGTTGCATATAAATTCCCAGCGAGAGCGAAGATTTTCAAGTTCCCTGATTGAACAGCAAATAGTGACCCTTGGCACAGACTGGTTAGACGCAATACAGCGGAGCAAAGATGGCGGGTCGTTATGGACTTAATGGACATTGTGGACGTCATGGACACGGTGGACACTGTGGACTCTTTTTGAGGTCAACACTTTTTTGTTTACCCGATTCTTCTGATTTCTTTTCAATATGTTGACTGACTCTGCTTAGGTGGGTAAAATTTCTAATTGAAATTGAAATTGAAATTCATTTTCAAAATTGAGCCATGCTCCAAGCTCTGATTGTCACTCTCCGGGAAGGTATTGAAGCGGCCCTCATTGTGGGGATCACTCTTGCCTATCTCACCAAAATCGGACGTCTTGACCTGCGCAAGACGGTTTATGCAGGCCTGATTGCTGCTTTTGTGGGCAGCGTGGCTGGGGCGCTGGTGCTCTCACGCCTGGGTTTGAATAGCGACGCTTTTGAAGGCTGGGTCGAACTGGTGGCCGCTTTCTTTGTGACTGGGATGGTCATTTTCATGGCGCGCGCCGCCCGCAAGCTTAAGGGAGAAATCGAATCTAAGATCGGTTCGCTGGCGAGCGGTGGCTCACGCTGGGGCGTGTTCGCCTTTGTTTTCCTGATGGTCTTCCGCGAAGGCGTAGAAACTGTTCTGATCCTCTCTGGCGTCTCTTTGAACTCTACGGAGTTAATGAGCTTTATCGGTACCCTGCTGGGAGTAGCGCTGGCGGTTGTATTTGGCGTGATGTTCGTCAAAGGCAGCGTACGCATCAATCTACAAAAATTCTTCAGGGTTACGAGCGTCATATTGTTTTTTGTCGCCTTCCAGCTTGCGATTACGGGATTGCACGACCTCTCAGAGGCCGGCATCTTGCCTCCCAGCAAGCGAGAAATGGCCCTGGTTGGCCCGATTGTGCGTAACGATGCCTTCTTCTTTGTCGCGATTCTGGCCCTCACGGGACTGATGGTGCTGCTGGAATACCGGCGTCAGCGTCCTGAAGCAGCAATGGCGGCCTCTAAGGCGGAAGAGAGAAAGTCGCACTGGCTGGCGCGGCGCGAGCGCTTGTGGGCAGTCACACTCTGCCTTACCACTCTGGTGTTTATCCTGGCCATTACCGTCGAGTTTGTTTATGCCAAGAGCACTGAGGTGCTTTCCAAGGCGGATGCGGTCACTTTTGACAGCAATGGGCAAGCGCAAATTGCGGTTGCAGATTTAGAAACCGGCGACTTACATCGTTATAGCGTGAACATCAATGGCACGGAAGTACGGTTTCTGCTGTTTCGAAAGTCGGCAGATAAAGTGGAAGCCGTATTCGATGCCTGCCAGATTTGCGGCTCCATGGGGTTCTACAAAACGTCCCACGGAATTGCCTGCAAGAATTGCGCTTCGCCCATAAACCCTGAAAGCGTTGGACAGCCTGGGGGGTGCAATCCGATTCCGCTGAAATTGATTCGAGAGGATAAAGATAGTCAAGGAAAAGTCAGCGCTGTGACGGTAGCCGGCGATGATCTTTCCAAGCAGGTTGGAGTGTTCACCCGGTAAACATCATGTTTGCCCGCCTTTTATTCGAGTCCTTTCGCCGCCAGATACGGCGCAAGGCATTCGCTGTGCTGGCCATTACACTAGGCATGAGCATCACTACGGCCATGGTCTCGGTGGCCACCGATATCGGAGACAAACTCAACCAGGAATTACGAACGGGCAGCGCAAACCTGGTAATTACTCCGCTGGCGGACAGCCTGGATGTCAACATCGGCGGCGTTGACCTGAAACCGGCCAACTACGGCGCTTCCATCCAGGAATCCGATCTGGTCAAGATCAAGAGCATCTTCTTTCGACATAACATTTTGGGATATGCTCCCTTTCTTTCTGGCTCAAAGGTCTTCAGAATTGGAGACCGCTCGATTACTACGAATCTGATTGGGACTTACTTTTCGCAGCCGGTTCAGAATGGCGCCGAAAATTTTGTGACCGGCGTTCGCACCGTCAATGGCTTCTGGAAAGTTGAGGGTAGCTGGCCCGCAGACAACAGCGCGGATGCTCTGGCCGGCATTAGCCTGGCCTACAAAGCAGGGATTCACATCGGAGATAAGCTTCAGACCGACGGCACAGAATTGCATATCACAGGGATTCTAAGCACCGGCGGCACAGAGGATGAAGCGGTGGTAGCACCCTTGCACGTTACACAGCAGGCGCTGAATCGTCCTAACGCAGTGGGGCGCGTGGTGATCAGCGCCTTGACCAAACCGGAGGATGCTTTTGCGCGCCAGAATCCTGCGTCCATGTCACCGGCAGCTCATGAACGCTGGTCATGTTCGCCGTACGCCAATTCCATTGCCGATTCAATCAGCAAGGTGCTGCCCCCCAATGTCCGCGTGGAGCAGATACGGCAGGTTGAGCAAAATCAGGGAAACATACTCTCCCGCATCTCAGGATTGATGATGCTGCTGACCATCGCTTCCCTTCTCGCTTCGGCGCTAGCTGTCTCCGCAGTCATGGCAGCCACGATCATCGAGCGCCGCCAGGAGGTCGGATTGATGAAATCCCTGGGGGCGGGCAACATCACAGTCGTATCCCTGTTTCTGACAGAGGCCGGAATTCTGGCAATTGGCGGCGGAATCCTGGGCTTCATCGCCGGCGTGGTTTTGGCCCATCGCATTGGCCAGAGTGTCTTCGGCTCCTCTATCACCGTTCCCCCCGTGGTGCTGGCGATCGTATTGTTCGGCGCCCTGGTGACTACGTTTGCAGGCAGCACCGGGGCGATCCGCAAGGCCATGCGCTTTGATCCGGCTGTGGTACTTCGGGGCGACGCATGAACCGCGGCCAATTGCTGGTCCGCATGTTGCTCAAAGCCACATGGGTGCGCAAAGACCGCTCGCTGACAGCCCTGCTTTCCATTACAGTCGTGGCCACCATGACGACTGTGGCCCTGAGTGTTTATGCCGACGTAGGAACCAAGCTTAACCGTGAGTTCCGCAGATTCGGCGCGAACGTGATCGTTACTGCCCGAGAAGGCGCGCTTGATTCCAGGCAACTCTCGGCCATCAGAACCACGATTGGAAATCGTGGTGAGGTGCTGCCTGTAGCTTATGCAATCGCCGAGGGGCCGTCCGGCGCTCCGGTGGTCGTAGGCGGGGCCGATCTGCAAGCTTTGAGGGAGTTGAATTCCTGGTGGTCATTAACGCCGCCCATCGCACAGCACACTTCGCAAGCAGATTCTTCTTTGAGCGAGGCGTTGCTGGGCGCTCGCGCCGCAGAAATCCTGTCGCCACAAGGCCAGAATTTTGGAATCAGGTTCGGTGATAAAAATCTTCAGCTCCATCCGGCGTCTGTCTTGCGCTCGGGTTCTGAGGATGACAGCCGCATCTATATCGGTCGAGAGCAATTCACTGCTTTGACCGGGACCGCTCCCAACATCGCTCAAGTCCGGATTGAAGGCTCACCGGCGGAGATTGAAAATCAAATTCAGAAGCTCAGTGCTGCGTTGCCACAAGCTGAAATCAAGCCGGTGCTACAGATCACGGCGACCCAGGCTGCCATACTCCAGAGGACCAGGTCGGTGGTTCTGACGGCATCGGCGGTGGTAGTGGTGCTTATTATTCTTTGCATGGTGGCCACGCTGACCGGGTCGGTGCTGGAGCGGCGCAAAGATTTTGCGGTGATGAAAGCGCTGGGGGCATCGAATACTTCGGTTAACCTGTTGTTTGCCGGGGAGGCCATGCTGATCAGCATCGTGGGCGCGCTTTTTGGCTTTGTGGCCGGATCGGCGATTGCGTGGTGGATTGGCTCGGCCAACTTTGGTAGTGGGATACCTCCCCGTCCGGAACTCTTGTTTCCGGTGGTATTTGGCAGCATAATCCTGGCGTTGATAGCATCCAGCGCGCCGCTCAAGGTTTTGCGGGAGATTCAGCCGGCGGGCATCCTGAGGGGAGAATAAACGACCGAAATGTCGATTGAGCTAAAGAATGTCACCCGCATTTACCCCAGCAATGTAGCGGTGCAGGCCCTGGACGATGTTTCGCTCTCGGTAAAGCAGGGAGAATGGCTGGCGATCATGGGCCCATCCGGTTCCGGCAAATCCACGCTGGTGAACCTGATTGGCTGCCTCGACCAGCCAACGAAAGGTGAGATTTGGATTGATGACGTGAATATCGCCAGAATATCGGCAGCAGAGTTGAACCGCTTCCGCGCGGAGAAGATTGGCTTTATCTTCCAACAGTTTCACCTGATTGCCTACCTTACCGCACTCGAAAACGTGATGCTTGCCCAGTATTTTCACAGCATGACCGATAAGGCTGAAGCCCTGGAAGCATTGGAACGTGTAGGACTAAAAGACCGCGCCCATCATCTTCCAGCACAGCTTTCCGGGGGCGAGCAGCAACGGGTTTGCATTGCTCGCGCTCTTATCAATAATCCCAACATCATCCTGGCCGATGAGCCGACCGGCAACCTAGACGCCGTGAATGAAGAAATTGTGCTGCGTGAGTTGCGCGACCTGCACGCCCAGGGACACACCATTATCATGGTCACGCATGATCCGGTGGTCGCACGCATGGCTGACCGCAAACTGGAATTGCATCACGGCAAGATCGCCTCGCAGGAGACCTTTGCTCTCACCGACGAGGAACAATTCGATGAACTGCTGGAAGAGCTTTGGGTATTGGCGGAAAATGGCGAACCGGCCGAGTTGGGACGAGTGGAGGTCGATGGCTCTTTGCCTACTGCGTTGGCCCTGGAACGGATGCAGGAAGTAGGGTTGGTTGAACTGGAAGAGCATACCAGCGAGCCACACACGCACCGGCAAATTCTGAATCGCTGCCACGACGCTTTACGTCCCAGTTCTGATTCTCCCCATCACGGTGACCGCATGATCGTATTCACCGAGAAGGGACGCAAGCGGGCCGAGGATGTCATCCGGCGGCATCGCTTGGCGGAGTGCCTTTTTGTCCAGACCTTTCGAGTTCAGAATGAGAAAGAAATAGAAGAGCAGGCTTGCAGATTTGAGCATGTCTTATCCCCTGAAGTTACGGACAGTATCTGCTCGTTTCTAGGACATCCGCGCACCTGCCCACACGGCAGCCCCATTCCCGCGGGGCCGTGCTGCATAGCGGCAAAGAGCCTTGTTCATACCCAGGTGACGGCTAAGACTTAGCTAACTGGGGTAACAATTGTGGACGCGCCTCCCGGCGCTTGTGTTCGTCGCAATTCCAGCTCTACCGTGAATCATGAATCATTCAAGCTAATCTCGCAGCCAGCAGCTCTTCTCAGTACAGATGGAAATCGACTTCGATATTCATGGCGACGGCCACGGGTTGACCGTCTTTTTTGCCGGGCTCAAAAAGCCAGGTCTTTACCTTCTCCATGGCTTTCTGGTCCAAGCCCATGCCTAAGCTGCGAACGATATGGAGGTTGCGCGGACGGCCATCGGATCCGATGATCGCTGCCACAGTCACCAAGCCTTGCGTCTTGGTCCTGCGAGCTTCTTCGGAATAATCCGGGTCGGGAGTGAATTTCGGAACTGGAGCGGTCACGCCGATCTCGCCAACCTTGTAAATTCCACCGCCGAAACCGCCTCCCTGACCGGGGCCGTGTCCCGGACCGGTGCCGGAGCCAATGCCGCCACCATTCCCTGACCCGATACCGCCGCCTGAGCCGGTACCATTGGAAAGCGGCCCAGTGACTTTTGATGACATCGGATTACCAAGGTTCGGCAAAGAGGGATTGTCTGGCAACTTGACGTTGGGAGGAGCCACGATTGTAGCTTCCATGATCAACTTAGGCTTCATATTGCGAATTTCAACTGTGGGTGGCGTGAACTGCTGGGGAGCAACTTTGGGCAAGTGACCTTTACTTTCAAAGATCTTTGAATGCTCTCCGCCACCGCCTCCGCCAGCCAGTTGCTTTTTGGCCACTTTCGGCGTCATTACAGGTTCGTATTTGGAGATGACAGGAGCAATGAGCGTTACGTGCTCCTCCGGCTTGGCAATCACCCTGGTTGCGCGGAGGGAGAGGATGGTGATGCCGACGATTCCCGCCACCAGAAAGGCATGAAGCATGAGCGAGCTGGCAGCCGCCTTCTTCTGATTTCCCTTGCTCCAGATCTCTCTCACCTGCACCGGGCGCGATGTGAGCCGAAGCGGAGGCAGTTTCTCAGGAAATAGGAGATCCTTTACATTTCTGTAAAGGGACTTCAACATCGATTCATCCATTTCCCGTAGAAGATTCGGGGTTGGGGCTTGACCGAATAGACCATGAGGAGGAGGAATAAGAACGCGATTCGCCATTGTGTTCGACCCGTACCGCTTTCACGCACGCTGGGCGGCGTGTATTTCCGTCCACTCATACAAGATGAGTTAACTTAATCCCAAGTTGTATTTGCTAAGCAAAGTTTCTGCGGGATTGGATTCCACCACGAAGGGCACGAAGGAAAATCAAAGGCTCACCGCGGAGTTCGCAGAGAAACGCAGAGGGCCGCAGAGAACTTGATTTGATCTTAAGCTAATGGAGAATTTATGTTTTCGAATCACAGAGGCTAAAGCTTAATGTCACTTAATTTTGCGCTTTTTGAGGCTCCGTATGCTCTTGTCCGTGCCTTACGTTTGGATAAACCGGGGCTAAAGCCCAATTTTATGCATCTCAGGACGCGGCCCTTATAGTAAGCCCAGACGAGAATTTAGCAAGTAGGAGATATCCAC
>DASZEU010000578.1:0-10123 GCA_035940535.1 Candidatus Angelobacter sp. | reverse complement strand
CACGACCACCAGGCGATGCGCGCGGCCGCCGGGGGCAGATTCATCGTGGTACTTCGAAACCAGTTTCGTGATGGCCTCGGTGAGTTCGTTGCTGAAAGCCGCCCGGTCCGTCGCCGACCGGAAGCGAACCTCGGTATCCACCGCCAGGGTCGCTAGGCGTTTACCCGCCTCTTTCGCGCGACGAACAAGGTCGCCCACCTCGCGGACGACCCGCGCGCCCAGGGCGATGAGATAGCTCGCCGACAGCCTATCGATTTCCCGATTCGGATCCGCGGCGACCGGGCCCAGGGCGCTCGGCGAAACGACGTAGGAAGCGGCCGTCGCCACCAGCAGCCGTTCCGTCAGCCCGCCCCACTTGCGTTCCTCGGCCAGCCGCACCAGCCCGTGCGCCTCCAGCGCGTGCAGGTGGTAGTTGACTTTCTGCCGAGCTAGGCCAACCCGCGTGGCCAACGTCGCCGCCGAGGCGGGCACCACTAGCTCGGAGAGGAGTCGACTCCGCATGGGCTCTAAAGCCACCGTCGCCGCTGCCGGATCATCGATGATTTGGATGTCGAGCACGAGGAGATGCTAGCATTGACAACTTTTATTGTCAAGGACGGTTCAATGCTTTTTCTTACGAATTTGCAGAGTCGATGTCGTGCCGCAGAACTGTGGTGTTGCGGCGAGGTCTCCTCCTCTGCCCGAGGCAATTGATTACACTATGGAGTGCGTCCCTCAGATTTAGTTCTTCTCTTTTCCGCTGCGGTGGCTGGTGGCGCGATTAACTCAGTAGCAGGCGGAGGCGGATTCATTGCTTTTCCTGCGCTGCTCTTTACTGGCATGCCGCCCGTGAATGCCAATGCCACCAACACAATTGCTTTGTGGCCGGGCACTTTGGCTTCAAGCTGGGCCTACCGCAAGGCGCTGAGCCGCGAGCTTTTTAGAACGCTTTTGCCCTTGATGATCATTACGGTTTGCGGAAGCATTTTGGGCGCGGCCCTGCTTTTACGAACCCCGCAAACCACATTTCTGAAGATGGTGCCGTGGCTGTTACTGTCTGCTACGCTGCTGTTCATCTTTGGCGGCAGGATTACATCCTGGGTGCGGCAGCATCATTCTGTTCAGGGGCCTTCTCGAATCACAACCGTGGCGGTCGCTTTTGTGCAGTTATGCGTAGCCGTCTACATTGGTTATTTCGGCGCAGGCGTAGGATTCGTGATGCTGGCTCTGCTGACCATGATGGGCATTGAAAACATCCACTCCATGAATGGCATGAAAACGGTACTGGCCACTTGTGGTAACGGGATTGCCATTGTTATGTTCATCTTTGCTCACGCCGTAATCTGGCCCCAGGCATTGCTGATGATTATCGGAGCAGCATTAGGTGGCTACGGCGGCGCCCATTACGCCCAGAAGCTGGACCAGAAAGTCGTGCGGGTGGTGGTGATTGCCATAGGCGCCCTCATGACAGCCTATTTCTTTTGGCGGACCAGGGGACTCTAAAGTTTGACCGCATCTGCCGTATCACGTTAAAATTACAAGGTTTGCCGGTATTGTTAGATCCTGCCTGTTTGAGCAAGGCTGTTCGCAAACCGCAGAATTTCAGCAAAAATTTAAAAGTCCACAGAGACTGTCCTTTGTTTGCACCAATTTGAGAGGACAACGGAGAGAATATGTACGCGGTCATTCGCGCTGGGGGGAAACAGTATCGTGTTGCTCCCGGAGACATCGTTAAAATTGAGAAACTGCCTGCCAGCAATGGCGCTACGGTTGAGTTCAAAGATGTGCTCGCCGTTTCCGGCGAAGAAGGCAAGATTGGCCCTGGAGCTGACGTTTTAGTCAGCGGCCAAGTCATGGAAAGCGGACGCGGCGACAAGGTCCTGGTTTTCCACTTCAAACGCAAGAAGCAGTACAAGAAGATTCTAGGGCATCGCCAGCATTACACGGCAGTGCGCATTACCGAAATTGCGTTTGACGGCCAGCGCTTTACCGCTCCAGAGTTGCCGCAGAGAAAGCCTAAAGCAGCTCCCGAAACCGAGGTAGAGCCAGAAACAGAAGCAGATGCCGGAGCCGGGCAGGCTGCGCCTAAGGCCAAAGCGGCGGCAACAAAGGGAGCTAAAAAGGCAGCCGAAAAAACCCAAGCCAAGAAGGCAGCTAAAAAGGGCAGCAGTTCCAAGAACAAGAAGAAAAAGTAACGGCCTTGCAACAAGTTTTGAGATTCAGATGAATCAGCCCCGTAGGGTAGCGCCGGAGGCGCGCTAAGAAGTGAGCCCAGCGTGTGAACGCTGGGAAAAGATTAGAGATAAATGACAAGCCCCAGCGGGGCGACACTTGGTTTTGGTTTTCTTCTCGAAAAAGCCCTAACCAGAATAAAAGGATTTTGTTATGGCACATAAAAAAGGATTAGGTAGTTCTAGAAACGGACGCGATTCCAATGCCCAGCGGCTAGGCGTGAAGGCCTTCGGCGGACAACTCGTGCCAGGAGGCACCATCATCGTGCGGCAGCGCGGGACACCGATCAAGCCGGGCGCCAATGTCGGTCGCGGCAAAGACGACACGCTTTTCGCCAAGGTCACCGGCGTGATCAAGTTTGTGGACAAGGGCGCCAGCGGACGCTACGTGCTCGTAGAGCCTGCAGAAGTGGCAGAGGCTTAGAACGGATGTCCCCTAAGTGCGGGGACCTTGCATATCTGGGAACTGAGACGATCTGCACCCTAGAAGCCCCGACAGGAGCGACACAGGTTTTGCATTGGCCTCAGATAAAATCTGTCAGTCGCGTACCTTCAGAAAAAGCTGAACAGTATTTGGCTGAGAACGAGATCATCATTAAATACCAAAAGGATCTTGGCCCCGTTGAGACGGGGCTTTGTATTTGGAGAGTGCCGGATTTGGCGGGTGGTCATTGCAACATATTGATTTATGTGAGCTTCGCTGTGCACGACTGGCTCTGGCTGGAAAATCGAGCGTTGCCGAGTTGCCTCTTAATCTGACGTGAAATATTTATGCATTTTCGGGGTCCTTCCAGGCGCAAAGAAAGCGCCTGTCAGGATGACAGGGCGTTTTAGAGGGAGGCCTTGCTACTCAGCCGAAAAGTAAGTGATATTAGGCTAAACCCCAACTTATTTTGCAAACGGTTTCGGCATGAGTCTTCACACAAATTGATTTGCTGGCTTTTCCAGCTTTCTTCTTTCCTTTGCGCCCTTAGCGTCCTTTGCGGTGTAATGTTTTTTGGGTCTATTTGAAATGTTTATTGATGAAGCGCTAATTCGAATCAAAGCTGGCGGGGGCGGAAATGGCTGTATGGCCTTCCGCAGGGAGAAGTTTGTGCCTCGGGGTGGGCCTTCGGGCGGCGATGGCGGGCGTGGTGGCGACATCATTATGGAATCGAGCGAACGTCATAACACTCTGGTCCATTTCCGGTTCAACCCCGAATACACCGCTGAGCGCGGACGCCACGGAGAAGGCTCCAACTGCACCGGCCGCGATGGCGAACCCATCATCTTGAAAGTTCCCGTCGGCACCATTGTTTACGACAAGACGACCGGCGAATTGGTCCATGACTTCTCCAAGCCTGATGAGCGCCTTGTTGTAGCCCAGGGCGGTCGCGGCGGGCGAGGAAACCAGCACTTTGCCACCAGCACGCACCAGGCTCCCCGCGAACACGAGTTGGGCAAGCCAGGCGAGGAAAGAGTGCTGAAGCTCGAACTGAAGTTGCTGGCGGATGTGGGGTTGGTGGGATATCCAAATGTAGGCAAATCTACATTGATTTCACGCATTTCGGCGGCCCGGCCCAAGATCGCGGATTATCCGTTTACAACGCTTCAGCCTAACCTGGGCGTGGTTACGATCGGCGAGTTCCCCGACGAAGACAGCTTCGTAGTAGCCGACATTCCCGGACTCATTGAGGGAGCGCATACGGGCACCGGGTTGGGAACACAGTTTTTGCGGCACCTCGAACGGACCCGGCTACTGGCCCATATTGTGGACGTCTCCGATGCCAGCGGACGGCCTGATCCCGTGCAGGATTTCAAGGTAATCATGAACGAGCTGGCCAGCTTTGGCGCTGGGTTGGAACAAAAGCCGATGATCGTGGTGGCCTCCAAAATGGATGCCGTCAATAAAGATAAATTGGCCCAGTTGCGCAAGCACAGCAAGAAGTTGAAGCTGGATCTCTACGAGATTTCAGCAGTCACCGGCCAGGGAATCAAGGAGTTGAAGTACGGACTGGGTAAGCGTGTGGCTGAGATCCGCGCCGGCAAATATGTTCAACCGTCGATGGGCAAAAAGCCAGCATCGCCGCGAAAGGCAAGAAAGGTCAAGCCTCAAAGTGTCCGCATTCCAAAACGCGCTGCTTTCAAGAAGAGAAAAAGCCAATGAACGTAGCTGGCGGCAGAGCATGAGATTGGCTCTTTTGGGCGGTACTTTCGATCCGGTCCATCTGGGCCACTTGGCCATTGCGCGTGCCGCAGTAGAAAAATTTGATCTTGACGTGGTGTACTTTGTGCCCGCTGATGTGCCTCCCCATAAGCGTGGCCGAAACCTCACCGAGTTTCAGCATCGTTTTGCCATGCTGGCGCTGGCCACCGCTGAAGAGCAGCGCTTTGTGCCATCGCTGCTGGAAGCCAATTCTACGCATCCAAACTATTCCATTGAGACGGTCCGGCGGTTCAAGAGCACCTTGGGACCATCGGACAAACTTTACTTCCTGATTGGTGTGGACGCATTTATGGAGATTGGCTCGTGGAAACAACCAGTGGAGTTGCTCTCGGAGTGCGATTTCGTGGTGGCCAGCCGGCCCGGACATTCGCTGAAAGAGATAGCGAAGGCGCTGCCGGAACCATTGCGATCTGCAAATGCAGTGCTGCATGGAATGGAGCAGCCGGGAAACACGATCCAGCTTCCCTCGACTGCGATCCATCTGTTGGATAATGTTGATCAGCCCATTTCGTCCACACAGATTCGCACAGCAGCGAATAAGTCGGTCGAGCAGCTCAGCAAGCATGTGGGCAGGCTGGTAGCAGAGTACATCAGGAAAGAGCATTTATATTTGGAACCTGAACCGAATCAGGAAAAATGAGGCGCGAGAACCCTCACAAGATGCTATCTTTTTGATCGATAGGGCGCACATCAGGAGCAAAGAACGCGGATGAGTATTGAAACCAGGCAGCAGGTAGCCGAAGCAGTCCGAGCAGTAGAAAACAAGAAGGGTGAAGATCTGGCAATTCTGGAGATGGACCACACCACCGGGCCTTTCACCGACTATTTCATTGTCTGTACCGGAACCAACCCTCGCCAGATTCAGGCGATTTGCGATGAAGTGGAAAGAGGGCTGCGTGCCATGGGCACTCGCCCTGCAAATATTGAAGGGTATAACCAAGCGGAATGGGTGCTGCTGGATTACGTGGATTTTGTGGTCCATGTTTTCTCTGAGCGGGCGCGCAAGTTCTATGACCTGGAGCGGCTGTGGAAGTCTGCCACCCACCTCACATCCGCCGACCTGCTCAAGAAGCCAGCAGCCATAAAACCCGCAAAGAGAACCGTAGCCGGGCGCTCCGCTAAGGCAAAAAGCACAGCCGGACCAAAGGCCAGCCCTAAACACAGGAAAACCTCGACGACGAGGAAGACGACCAAGAGCACCAATCGCAAAGGAAAGGCTTAAATTTCAAATTACAAATTTGAAATTAGAAATTCTTCCAGTGAAACTTCAGATTGCCTGGGTTGGAAAAACCAAAGAACCAGCGATTCAGTCGCTGACTGCCGAGTATTTGAAACGCATTTCGCACCTTATGCCCTCGGAGTCGCACGAGTTGTCCGGCGAAGCGGCGCTACTGAAATTGGCGGAGCATACTTCCGGACGCACGAAGCCGGTGCTCATTTTGCTCGATGCCCGGGGACGCCAGTTCACCTCAGAAGAGTTTGCCCAGATACTACGTGACCAGCAGGACCGCGGCACTCAGAACCTGTTATTTGCCATCGGCCCAGCCGATGGTTTTAGCGATCACGCGCGCGGCGCTGCCGACCTGATCCTGTCTTTCGGCAAGATGACCCTGGCTCACGAACTGGCGCGCATCGTTTTGCTGGAGCAAATCTACCGGGCATTTACAATCTTAAAAGGACATCCATATCACACAGGACACTAGGGGAATTTGTAATTTGGTAATTTCTAATTTCTAATTTGAAGAGCTGCTGGCTACTGGCTTCTAACCGCTAGCCCGAAAGCAATGCCGCTCCTTGGTTTTCAAATTAAAAATTAGAAATTACAAACTAGAAATTTTATGACTGACGTTCATCGTGGGCTTATCATCGTGAATACTGGGCCAGGGAAGGGTAAGACCACCGCGGCCATGGGGACTGCGCTCCGCGCTGTCGGAAACGGAATGAAGGTGCTGATGCTGCAATTCCTGAAAGGCTCGTGGCACTATGGCGAACTCGATGCAGCGCAATCTTTCGGCGACAAATTTGTGATGAAGCAGATGGGCCGGGGATTTGTAAAAGTAGGTGGGGCAGAGACCGACCCGGAAGATATCCGCATGGTGGAAGAAGCATGGGAAGAGGCACGGCAGGCTATCATGTCGGGACAGTGGGACTTGGTAATTTTAGACGAGATCAATTACGCCATCGGCTACGGCATGTTGGATCCAGCCAAGGTCGTCGAGGCATTAAAAGAAAAGCCCGAACAGGTACACGTAATTCTGACCGGCAGGAACGCGCATCCGTCAATCGTGGAGTTGGCCGACACGGTGACAGAGATGAAGCAGGTCAAACATGCCTACGAAAAAGGCGTGCTTGCCCAGCGCGGAATTGAATATTGAAGCAGAGAGGACATTCTCTTGGCGTGGTTTAAACGGGAGTCGAGCGAAATCCAACCTTCGGAAGAGAAGCGTGTGCGCACGGAAGGTCTGTTTCTCAAGTGCGACGGCTGCGGCAAGATCATTTGGAAAAAAGAGCTGGAAGAGAATCTACAGGTTTGTCCTAAGTGCAATCACCATTTCCGCATTGATGCTCGTGCTCGCCTGTCGTTGCTGCTGGATGAAAGTGGCTATACCATCCAAGACGATAAACTCGCTTCCACCGACCCCCTCAGTTTTTCCGATACACGTCCTTACAAAGCACGCCTGGAGAAGAGCCAAGGAGAAACCGGCTTAAAGGACGCGATCATCAATGCTGAAGGGACGCTAAACGGACGGCCGGTCATCATTAGCGCTATGGAATACGCCTTCATTGGCGGCAGCATGGGGGCTGTGGTCGGGGAGGCGATTACGCGCGCCATTGAAAGGGCCTGCAACCAGCGTAAACCCATCATTGTCGTCTCTGCTTCCGGCGGCGCTCGCATGATGGAGGGCGTGGTAAGCCTGATGCAGATGGCAAAAATATCGGCCGCTCTGGCCAAGCTCGATACTGCGCGCGTGCCCTATATTTCTGTATTGACCGACCCGACTACCGGTGGCGTTACGGCTTCGTATGCCATGTTGGGAGACATCAATATTGCCGAACCGGGAGCGTTGATTGGCTTTGCCGGACCACGCGTAATTGAGCAAACCATTCGCCAGAAGCTGCCTGCCGGATTTCAACGCAGCGAGTTCTTGCTGCAACATGGAATGCTGGATGCAGTTGTCCACCGCAAGGAGATGAAGGCATACCTGGCGCGCGCCCTCGATTTTATGGCCCCCAAAGCTGCCTGAACTGTGCCTGCCAACTACGAATTCGCCGTTTCCAGCCTCATGGCGCTGGGCCATGAGCTATTGTCGAATCGCAAGTTCGACCTCGCCCATATACGCCGGCTGATGGAAGTCCTTGGAAACCCTCAGCGCAGATTGCAGAGCGTCTTGATTGCCGGCACAAATGGCAAAGGGTCCACGGCGGCAACGCTGGCCAGCATCATGCAGGCCGCCGGATATCGAACCGGACTCTACACCTCGCCTCACCTGTTGTCGGTCAACGAGCGCATTCAGGTCAACCAGGAAGCGATCAGCGATATTGAGCTTGCCGAAATGTATGACCGCGTGGAGAGCGCGGCCCAGAGCTTGATTGCCAGCGGAGAGCTTCCGTGGCATCCGAGTTTCTTTGAGATGGTTACGGCCATGATGTTTGAGCATTTCCTTAGCACCGGCGTTGATCTGGCAGTGCTCGAAGTGGGTATGGGTGGACGGCTCGACGCCACCAATATCGCCGATCCCTGCATTTCCGTAATTACCGATATTGATCTGGACCATCAAAAATTTCTCGGCTCGACGCTGGCCGAGATTGCACGGGAAAAAGCTGGGATTCTGCGTCCTGGTGGCATAGCCGTGCTTCTGCCGCAACATCCGCAGGTCAACGATGCGCTTGGTAAAGCCATCGTGGACTGCAATGCTCGTCCCATAAGCGCAGTGCAGTACATGCCACCTGTCACACCCAATGCAATTCAATACGGTGGCGTTGGTTCTGGCCATGAACATCGCAACCGCTTTCCGCTGGAGTTCATGGGCGAGGAGATTATGGTGGATTCACCACTGCTGGGTCGCCATCAGTGGCGCAACCTGGCGCTGGCGATAACGGCTGCTGAGCAACTCAACAATTTTGGCTTCAAAGTGATGCCGGAACACGTGGAAGAAGGTGTTCGCAATACCTGGTGGCCGGGGAGATTCCAGGTACTGCTCGCCCGTACCGGCTTTCCCGAGACAGTGCTGGACGTGGCGCACAATCCCGCGGGCGCGTGGGCGTTGCGCTCTGCGCTTTCGAATCATTATGAGGATCGCGAGCTTACCTTTGTGTTTGGCGCAATGAAAGACAAGGCCATCGCCGAGATTGCCGATATTCTTTTTCCTTTGGCAGAGAGAGTTATCGCCGTTCAGGCCGACAATCCCAGGGCAGCATCCACAAGTGAGATTGCCCAGGCTGCAAAGCACAGTCATACCGAGGTGACATGCGCAGAGAACATGCAGTCTGCGCTGGATCAAGCGCGCTCAAGCTGCCGAGGCACAGGAGTCGTGGTGATTACGGGTTCGATTTACGTAGTGGGCCAGGCTTTGGGGATTCTTGGCGGCAGCCAGCCAAAATCAAAACCTGCTATGGAGGCAGTGAGGCACTGAGAAAATCAAAATTACTTGCTCTTTCAAATTACAAATTGAAAATCATCAATTTCAAATCCCAATGACTGCGCCCGCACAACCGGTTAACGGAATTCCGCACTGGCTCTCGCGTTTGCGCTCATACCTGTTTTGGGATCCGCTAATCTGGTTTTACACCGGAGTTCTTGGTAGCTTGTCCCTGCTCTCATCTTTCTTTGATCGCGATGGAGAAATTCAGCACAGCTTCGCCCGCCTGTGGTCGGGGATGATCCTGGGCACGATCGGCGCTCCTCTTTACGTTGAAGGACTGGAGAAGATCGATTCCGCTCGTCCTCATGTCTACGTGGTCAATCATCTTTCTGCGTTGGATATTCCCGTGATCTATACGCAACTTCCTTTTCAATTCAGAATATTGGCCAAGAGAGAGCTCTTTCGTTATCCATTTATGGGTTGGCATCTGAGCCGTTCCGGCCAGATTCCTGTGGACACAGAGAATGTGCGCATGTCGTTGCGTGGCTTGCATAGCGGTGTTGCTGCGTTGAAGAACAACATGCCAATCGTGGTCTTTCCTGAAGGTGGGCGCTCCAAGAATGGACACTTGATGGAATTTATGGGAGGAGCTTTCTACCTGGCAATTAAAGCACAGGTAGATGTTGTCCCCATGGCGCTGGTCGGTACCTACGAGACCCTGCCGATGAGCACCTGGCATATCAAGCCACGCCCGCTTTACCTGATTGTGGGCGATCCCATCCCCACCGAAGGCATGAAAGTCCGGGACATGGAGGCGCTGAGCAGCAAGGTTAGAAATGTAATTGCAGACCTCTACTATTCACGCTCGCCCCTGCCGGACATGCGAAAGGAATGCGTGTAATTAAAAGTGCGAGTCAATCGTCCAGGCTACGAGAAACCAGCCCCGAAGAGCCTGCCCTGAGGCGCGCCGAAGGGGCCGAAAGTAGCCCCAATACTGTTCACTTAAGGAATTCGAAGTTGTCAGGGACTCAGATGGTCAGCGCCGGAGGCGCGCTAAGAAGTTAGCCCAGCGTGTGAACGCTGGGAAAAGATTAGAGATAAATGACAAGCCCCAGCGGGGCGGC
>DASZEU010000577.1:0-5686 GCA_035940535.1 Candidatus Angelobacter sp. | reverse complement strand
CCGTATTTCTCTGCCAGAATTTTCTGGGCACGCAGGGCTTCATTCAAAATGGGGCCACTGCCAAAGAGTTGTACCGCAGCAGTGCCGTTCTCTGCTGCTTTGTATTTGTAAATGCCGCGTACGATGCCCTCGCGACAATTTTCGGGCATAGTGGGCATTGGGTAGTTTTCGTTGTAAAGGGTGATGTAGTAGAAAAGGTCTTCCCCTTCCTGATACATGCGCCGCATTCCATCTTGAATAATGACCGCAGCCTCATAAACAAAGGCCGGATCATAGGTAGCACACGTGGGTACGGTGCTGGAGAGCACAACGCTGTGTCCGTCCTGGTGTTGAAGGCCCTCGCCCAGCATGGTGGTGCGGCCAGCAGTGCCGCCCATTAGGAAGCCCTTGCCGCGCGAATCGGCAAAGGACCAAATCAGGTCGCCGATACGCTGGAACCCGAACATGGAGTAATACGTAAAGAAGGGGATCATGGGTACCCGGTAATTCGAATAGGAGGTACCTGCTGCCGTAAACGAAGCCATAGAGCCAGCCTCGGTGATCCCCTCTTCGAGAATTTGAGCGTTTTTTTCTTCGCGATAGCGGAGCAGCATATCCTGGTCGTGAGGCGTATAAAGCTGTCCTTGGCTGGCATAGATTCCCACCTGGGTGATAATGGATTCCATGCCAAATGTGCGTCCCTCGTCGGGAATAATCGGCACAATCAGCTTGCCGATCTTCGTGTGTTTCATCAAGTTTCGCAACATCCTCACAAAACCCATGGTCGTGGAGACAGCCTGGTCCTTTGATCCTTCCAGGAATTCGGAAAAGAACTCCAGCGGCGGAGCTTCAAAGTCGAACTTGGGAACATCGCGAGTTGGCATGTATCCGCCCAGCTTCTGCCGCTGCTCCTGCAAATAGACGATCTCCGGGCTATCAGGCGCAGGGCAATAAGGCGAGCCATCGTGCGCCGCCTTTTCCGGAATAGGAATTTCAAAACGCATACGGAAGGCAGCCAAGGCTTCGTCACTCAGCTTTTTTTCCTGATGGGTAGCATTGCGGGCTTGCGCGGTGCCCAGGCCATAACCCTTTACGGTCTTAGCCAGGATCACCGTGGGGCCACCCCGGTGCTCTACAGCGCGTTGGTAGGCGTTAAAAACTTTTTGCGCATCATGCCCGCCGCGTTGTAACCGCCAAATATCATCGTCGGTCATGTTGGCGACCAGGGCCAGCGATTCAGGATACTTTCCAAAAAACTCTTTGCGAATGAACGCGCCATCTTTGGCCCGGAAGCTCTGGTATTCACCATCGACGCACTCTTCCATGCGACGAAGCAGGTGGCCCGTGGTATCGCGGGCCAGCAACTGGTCCCACCCCGAACCCCATATAACTTTGATCACATTCCAGCCAGCGCCTCGGAACGCAGCTTCGAGTTCGTTGATGATCTTTCCGTTGCCACGCACCGGGCCATCCAGACGCTGAAGGTTGCAGTTGACTACAAAGATCAGGTTATCGAGCTTTTCCCGGGTTGCGAGGGTCAGTGATCCCATGGATTCTGGCTCGTCGGTTTCGCCATCTCCGACAAATGCCCATACCTTGCGAGGCGTCTTGGCAATGAGGCCGCGATTTTCCAGGTAGCGCATGAAGCGCGCCTGATAAATAGCGTTGATGGGGCCAAGTCCCATGGACACCGTGGGGAAACGCCAAAAATTCGGCATCAGCCAGGGATGCGGATACGAGGAAAGCCCCGGCCTCCCGCGCAGCTCGTGACGAAAGTTCTCAAGATGCTCTTCCGTCAGGCGCCCTTCAAGGAATGCCCGCGCATAGACACCCGGCGAGGCGTGTCCCTGGAAATAAACAAAGTCGCCTGGCTCGTCGCCGTAGGTGGCATGGAAGAAATGGTTAAAGCCAACCTCCAGCAGCGTGGCCAAAGAAGAATAGGTCGAGATATGGCCGCCAATGCCGGGGTCATTCTTGTTCTGGTGATGCACCATGGCCATGGCGTTCCAACGCATCAGGCTCTCAATCCGGCGCTCTAGCGCGCGATCTCCGGGATAAGGCACTTCTTCTTCAACCGGGATGGTGTTGATGTAGGGTGTATTGAACTGCACCGGCACTTCTACGCCCGCAGCCCGGGCCCGCTGGGTGAGCGCTTCGAGCAGGCGCGTGCCCTGAGTCGCGCCCTCCTGGTTTACGACCTGATCGAAGGCCTCGATCCATTCAGCAACTTCGTCAAACTCCGGTTCCGGGGCAAATTGTGGCTTGGCATTCATATTACTAGTATGCCATGAGCAATCGTGTTCGCTGGGTTCGGTTTCTTCTCGAAGGGTTTCTAAACCGTGCCCGAGAACTCTCATGTTTTCTGTCCTTTACAGTGCAGGAAGCGGCACAAACTCGTTTCCGCCTGTCCTGTCTCATAGTGTGAGTCTGGTTTTTTCAAATTTTGGCAATTTTGGCAATCAACATTGGTTTGCAATTTCCATATCGTTGCAGATAGTCTCGCTAGTTCAAAAGCACATCCCAACGGTTTTGCCAGGAGGGCTGAATGTCTTTGACTCTTGCAATTATGAATTCACCCCATGTAAGTCTCTCCCAAGGTTCCGCGGCCAATCTGCAGATCGTGCTGCGCTTCGTCCATTTCGTCGCGGGAATCACCTGGGTTGGCCTGCTCTACTTCTTCAATCTGGTCAACATTCCCTTCATGCAGAAGATTGACCCTGCTACACGCGCGAAGGTCGTGCCGGTGCTTATGCCGGGCGCGCTCTGGTGGTTCCGCTGGGCCTCTGTCGTAACAGTCCTGGCGGGAATCTGGTACTGGATGATGATTGTAGGCGCAGATGCTCGTAACGCTCAGACCAGTGGTGGCGTGACGATTGGAACTTTTTTCGGCATTTGGACCGTGGCCTTCGTGATTGAAATGGGAATGTTGATGTCTCCGGCGGAGGGCCTGCGGAACGGCTGGGTGCTGGGCATAGTGATAGGCATTACCGTGGCAGCCGCCTCCTATCTTTATCTGGCTCTGAACTCGCATGGATGGGAGAGCAGCCGCTTGTTATCGATCGGCATTGGTGGAGGACTCGGCTGGTTCATGTTGCTCAATGTGTGGGGAATCGTATGGCGGATGCAGAAAAAGCTGATCCGCTGGACCACGGAAGGCTCGATGCCGCCAGAAGCGGCCAAAGTGGCCCGACTGAGCTATCTCGCCACTCGAATCAATTTTGTCCTGACGTTTCCGATGCTGTTTTTCATGGCCGCCGCCAGCCATTTTCCGATGTTTGGGCGGTAAGTAATTCTTGAGTGCGACGGAAATCTAGTGTTGCGTTCCCATGGTTGATGGTTGAATGCGATGCAAGCCGACGAGTCAACGTTGCCGCTGGTAAAGCCTGCTACCGGACGATTGACGGAACTCCCCAGAGACATTTAGCGGGTTCAATGCAGTCTATTCGGACTTGGCCTTGATGTGGCGTCCCGGCATCGCCCACCCAGGAGACACGGAACCCAGCCTGACTAAGGCCGCAGTCAACGCCAACAATCGCTCCCCGCCGCAATGGAAATGGCATTCCTGTGATCCGTGCTCCCGCGGGAGTGATGTCCGCAGTTCGAGACCATATATCGAAAAATCTTCCATGCAAGTCCATACCCCACAAGCGCACCGGAAGATTGATTGAGATTGCTTGCTCACCTTTTGTCATCTGTCACCTGTTCACGCAAGAGATGGACGAAGGGGGGAGACTTGCTCTAATCCAAAAGCATGATTAGCTTCTCAAAAATTTTTCTTTCTGTCGTCAAATTTCATGCGCAGAAAGTTACTTCCGTATTTATTAATGACCCTTAATGCCCAAAGTAACTCCAAACATTTGGTAATTGGGTAAGTTGGTAAATGGGTAATTGCAAATCAAAGATTCTTCTCCTCCATAAGAGTGTGCCTCTTTGCGACCCTTAACGTCCGTTGCAGTAGGGCATCGTGATTTGGCTGAGTGCTGATTGCCGAATGATGACTTCTAAGGATTAAAATCCGCCACGCCCACGCGGACGATGCTTCGCGTGTTCTTACCGCGTTCGATCTTTGGATCGCCCGGGACCTGATGGGCCCACGCTCCAAAGACCCTGTTTCCATGCGCAACGATGGCCAGATAATCGCCGATAAAGTCGCCGTCGGTCTGAAATGCCTGGTTGTCAAAGGACCAGTTGTTGAAGGTCTTGCCATCATCGGTGGAGCGGGCCAGAGTTACGGTGGTGGCTTTGTTGTCTCCACGCCGGTCATAAAAAATCACATTCACAGCGCCCGATACGGGGTCCACTGCCATCCATTGAAAGAACTGATCTTTGCCATTGTGGATAGGATCGTTGTTGACCCGCACCGGCGTGCCCCAGCTTCGGCCATGATCACCGGAGGATGCCACGAAGACATCTACGTCTCCGTTATTGAAATCGGTCCAGGCCACGTACAGTTTTCCATTGACCGGATTCATACCGATTTGAGGAAAACCATCGGAGCGGGAAACCCCCTCCACAGTGAAGTAGGCTGGCCCGGTCTGAAGGATGCGACGATCTTTGGTGAATGTGACTCCTCCGTCATGGGAGACTGCCATCATGATGCCATCACGATCAGCCCACACGGTGTACAGCGTTCCATCCGGGGCCACCACTCCGTGGAAACCTTCGAGCGCGCCATTATCGTCGCGCGGCAGTCCGGGTACGCTACTAAGCGTGATGGGCTTTGACCACGTTTTGCCGCCATCAGTGGAGCGTGAAAACAGAAGCTCACTGGCGCTCAACGTGAACTGCGTCCAGCCTACATACAGATTGCCCTTGTGAGCGCTAGTGCTGCTGGTGTCAGCAACGATGTAGGGCTTGTCTTCAAAGGGTATGCCGGGAGTGGTTTCATGGGAGATCACCGTGGCTGAATTCGGCTCCCAAGACTTGCCCCCATCCGAAGAGCGGCGCACGAAGATGCCATTGCGAGTAGCGCCGTGGGCCCAATACTGGCTGGCGCCAAGCTTGTCAAAAGCGATGTAGCAGAGGAAAGCGTGACCGGCAGCATCATAGGTGATGGAAACATCTCCGGAAACACGGTATTCCTTAGGCGCTGTTCCAGGGGTGATGGTCCAGGTCCTGCCGCTGTCACTGGAGTGTCCGACGCTCGCGTTGACCTGCCAGGCCACCGCCAACTCCTGCGGGTCTTTGGGATTCACAGCAATCGAAGGCTCGTTGAAATAACCCGGCTTTTCCATCAAATCGGCAAGATGCAATTTGGGGGGCGAAGATAACTGTTGCGCAGATATTCCAGAAATCAGCAACAGCATGAGAATGCAGGTTCGAAGGCTCATAGAGAAAGAGACATTTTACTCTCTCATCAGGCAGATACCGCTGCCGAAACCATGATTGCCAATTAGCCTTTCATCAGCCGAACCAGGGATCTCCGACTATCATTGGTTTTGGCCCCATACAAAAGTCAGGGGCGAAAAACGTGCATCCTGATGCGCGGCGATTCAATACCTCCTGCAAGCAAAACGGCTTTCTGCCACTCCCCCAAAAAGTTGCAACAAATGAAACGAAAGCGACTCGTCGTTCACTACCTTACTTAGACATTTATTTGCCGGCTGCCACTGAAAGGTGCCGCTGGTCCCAGTCCGTTATTTCAGGAGGTTGGATGTTTCACTCAAAATGGAAGTGTTTCGCCGCTGTTGCACTTATGCTTTGTTCC
>DASZEU010000576.1:0-8664 GCA_035940535.1 Candidatus Angelobacter sp. | reverse complement strand
CAGGGCATTCAAAATGGGCCAGTCGGCAACTGCGTCGCTGCCATCTTTCATGGATTCGGTTTCACGATAAGGAGAAGCTACCGAACCGCAATCCAGATGATCGCGGCCCATCACGATCGGGGCTTTGATCTTTCCTTCCCTAACCAGATCGTTGATCGCCAGGCCAAATTTCGCCCGCTCACCATATCCCAGCCAGCATATCCGTGCAGGCAAGCCTTGAAACTTGATCCGTTTCCGCGCCAGCCTGATCCATCGGTCGAGGATGCGGTTCTGCGGGAACAATTCGAGCACCAGATCGTCGGTAACAGCTATATCGGCAGGATCGCCAGAAAGAGCCGCCCAGCGGAATGGACCGCGCCCCTCGCAGAACAGCGGACGGATATAGGCGGGGACAAAGCCGGGAAAATTGTATGCATTCTTAACGCCTCGCTGAAAAGCGAACGTCCTTATGTTGTTGCCGTAATCGAAGGTCACGCTACCCATCTTCTGCAGCCTCAACATGCCTTCCACGTGGCGGGCGATCGAATCCAACGAACGCCCCAAATAGCTTTGCGGGTCAAGCCGTCGTAGTTCCAGCGCCTTTTCCAAAGGCATTCCTGCTGGAACATACCCGTTGAGTGGATCATGCGCTGAAGTCTGGTCGGTGAGAATGTCGGGCAAGACGCCGCGTTCGGCAAGCTCGGAAATAACTTCTGCGCAGTTTCCGATCAGTCCGACCGAGACGGCTTCTTTTTTGCGAATGGAATTCTTGAGGATGCGGAGCGCCTCATCAAGATTGTTGACCATGAAATCGCAGTAGCCAGTTTTCAGGCGTTTCTTGATGCGGTCAGCATCGACGTCGATGCCTAGAAAGCAGGCGCCGGTCATGGTCGCCGCCAGCGGCTGGGCGCCGCCCATGCCGCCCATGCCTCCGCTCACGATCAGCTTACCGGCCAGATCACCGCCAAAGTGCTTTTCACCCGCTGCAGAAAGCGTTTCGAATGTCCCTTGGATAATTCCCTGAGAGCCGATGTAGATCCACGAGCCAGCGGTCATCTGGCCGTACATCATTAGGCCAGCCCGCTCCAGTTCGTTGAACTTCTCCCAACTGGACCAGTGTCCGACCAGGTTGGAATTGGCGATCAGCACCCTGGGAGCATACTCGTGGGTTTTAAATACCCCCACGGGTTTACCCGACTGGACCAGCAAGGTCTCGTCATTCTCCAGAGATTTGAGTTCGCTGATAATTGCATCCAGGCACTGCTGATTGCGGGCGGCTTTGCCGGTGCCTCCATAGACAACCAAGTCGCGTGGGCGCTCGGCTACCTCTTCATCCAGGTTATTCATGAGCATGCGCATGGCCGCTTCCTGCGACCAGCCCTTGCAACTCATTTCGTTGCCACGCGGCGCCTTCAAAGGAGGCAGATAGGTGGTCTGGACTTCCGTATCAACCGGCATGAGGAAATGGTAACAAATTCAAGCGGTCAGCACTCAGCAATTAGCATTCAGCCCGCGCGGCGGCTTGGTGTTTTTAAATGCATTTGTCGCCAGCCAGGGTACAACCAACGGCCAGGAGCTAGGAGCCAGCAGCTAGAAGCTCTTTACCCGATATCCTCGTTGAAATTCTCCAAATAGCTCCTTACAGCGACCATGAATTGATCAGCATCAGCGCCATCGACGATTCGGTGGTCGTAGCCCAGAGTCAGCCGGATGATATGGCGGATGGCGATTGAGTCACTTCCATCCTCATCGGTAATCACCACCGGCTCTTTGAAGATGCCGCCCATGCCCAGGATCGCGACCTGGGGTTGCAGGATAATGGGTGTGCCAAATTGCGGGCCGAAGATTCCGGGGTTGGTAATAGTAATGGTGCCACCCTGGACCTCGTCGGGCTTCAGCTTTTTGCTGCGGGCGCGCTCTCCGACATCGCTAATGGCCCTTTGCAGACCCACAAAGCTCAGGTTCTCCGCTTGTTTGACCACCGGCACAATCAATCCCCATTCGAGGGCCACGGCGATGCCGATATTGACATTCTTGTGGTACTGAATGGCGTCGCCTACCACCGACGAATTGACAATCGGCTTCACCCGGATGCCGTGCAGGAGCGCTTTGGCGATAAAGGGCATGAAGGTAAGCTTGACTCCATTGCGTTCTTCCCATCCCTTGCGCACCTTGTCGCGCAGCTTGACGATCCGCGTCATATCTACCTTGAAAACCGTGTGGACGTGGGCGCTGGTGCGGCGCGACTCCACCATGCGCTCGGCGATCTTTTTGCGCATGGGTGTCATGGGCACCAGGTCGCCTTGAAGCTCCGGCAACACCTGTGTGGCCGTCGTGACCGGCCGAGGCTGAGGTTGGGGCTGAGGCTCAGGGGCCGGCGAGTACGATGGTAGCTCAGTTGTCGGACGTCCGCCGCCAGCGCCGTGACGCTGAATGAAGTCCTGGATGTCGTGCTTGGTGATGCGGCCATTTAATCCACTACCGGGTACGGACTCCAGGTTGATGTTGCTCTCCCGGGCAATCCGGCGTACCAAAGGCGACGACCGGAGGCGTTCCCCTTGCTGACCACGATCGGGGACCGGGAAATCAATGACCTGATCACGCGGTGGCTGCGTGGTGGGAGCCTCCACAGGTTTGGGTGCTGGAGCTGCTTGGGTGGGGACCGCCTGGGCGGGAGCGCCGGCTCCGCCGATGACCGCCACGACGGTGTTGACCTGAACCGTGCTGCCTTCCGCAGCCTTGATCTCGCGTAGAACGCCGGTTGCCGGAGCAGGAATCTCAGCGTCTACTTTGTCGGTGGAAATTTCGAAGAGCGGCTCATCCCGCTGGACTTTGTCCCCTACTTTTTTCAGCCATTTGGTGATGGTACCTTCGAAGATGGATTCACCCATCTGCGGCATGACTACTTCGGTGGCTGGTCCGCCATTGGCGCCTTTGGAGAGCACTGGGGCCGTCTCGGTCGCAGGAGGCTGCTTGTGCGCCGAAGTGCCATCAGCCTGGGAGGAGCCGTTGGTCCTGGAACCGCCCGAAGTTCCGGTGGCAGAAGCAGGAGCGCTACTCTCCTTCACAGGGGCCGGGGGTGGTGGCGCACTGCTGGCCGCACCGCTGCCCTCAGCATCGATCAAGCCAACCACGGTATTCACCTGGACGGTCGCGCCTTCGGCCACTTTGATCTCTTTCAAGACACCGCTGGCAGGAGCGGGAATCTCGGCATCCACTTTATCGGTGGAGATCTCAAAGAGAGGCTCGTCGCGCTGGACCTTGTCGCCCGGCTTCTTCAGCCATTTAGTGATCGTTCCTTCGAAAATCGACTCCCCCATCTGGGGCATGACTACGTCAGTTGGCATGAGTTTCCCTTCCACTGGCATGAATCGAGGGGCTAAAGCAACTTTAAATTATAAATGCTTTTTCTGAATCGCAAGCGCAGCCAGGAATCGCGGGGAAGCATAAGTTTCTCCCTTTAAAACGCACTCTCATCCGAACACGCCCTAACCCTAATGCACCCCAAGGAGGCGCATCGTGGCTGTCTCTCATGGTAATCGAAAAAAACTTCGAATGTATCATTCGCTCTTTCAGATCAACCGGGTCTTTACGGCCATAGCCAATCACTGCACGATTCTTGAGGAAACGCGACTGATGCCCATCGTCAAAATGCGCATCTTCCGTGGCTACACGCGGGAATTGCAATCACAGATCAGTCATGATGTGGTTGACCGTATGCACGCTCTTGAAGATGAGGATATGTATCGATTCGAAAAGACGCGCATTGTAAGAGGCACTACCTTGACCCCGATAGACTTGGCCTCAAGAAAACCTAGCCGCTATTAACCATACTGACGACTCGGAGAATTCGAGTCGCCATCCCTACCCAACTATACGCCACGCAAGTCCGGACTTTGCTATAGTGGGACAATCCGTTGCGCACACGTGTGGATCTTGGAAAGATAGAACTCCAAGAAAGACGTGGGTGGCGTTGAACTCGGAACAATCATCCCAAGAAAACTACCTGCCGTTGTGTTGACAGGCAGAGTGGTTAACTCCCTTCGAACTATCCTCTCAAACTTTTCCCGGGCCATGCCCGACTCATGCGCGATCACATTGCGAATCGTGTTCGCGTCTGTCAATGCTACCTGATTCGATCTAAGCACTTCTGTAAAAGGGTAGCCGTCCTTAAAGAAGCGAGTTGCCCGCCTGCTAACCTCGCCAGCGTCGGACCATCGTGCATACTCCCGCCCTTCAGCCAACCATTCCATCGCCATTCTTTGGTTTGGTGGGAAATAGTACCGCTTGGGCACGCGACCGCGAGAAGGAACTTGCCCCGAAAGATAAACAAGAAATGAGTGTTCAAGGAAGACTTCCCAAGCAAGAAATGCACGAAGGAACGCCAATTCCGTTATTGAATCACGGCGCTTTTCTGAAATAACCGGCTGCCCAGGGTCGCCCTTACTCACGGACCATCGGTGAGCATCGCTGGCGAGTTTTCTACTCTCTCGCAGCCTGCGCGATAAATGGTTCAATACGGTATGCAGTTTTCTGGATGGCACCGCGAGCTTACGCCTTTAGCACTTTCACAATTTGTTTACAAATATACTCAGTTAGAGTTGTCCTCTTGTCTGCATGGACCCAGTGCACAGTAAGGGCGTCATACATCTTTCGCTCTTCTGCGGAAACACCGGGGTCTTTATGCTCGGCTGTCGCTGTTTTAATTGTTTCTATAAGGCCGTCCATTTTCTCTAGTGCCATTTCCACTTTGGGATAGTCTGCACTCTTAATGACTGTCCTTGAGACGCCTAAATTGGGCAATCCAAATCTACAATGGTAGATTGCGCAAAACAGAGGGTAAAACAGTCGCGTAGCGCGAAACTCCAATTGCGACAGGTCTTCACCGCATATCCCCCCAATACTATCTATTGTCTCCCGAAATCTCTTTTCGTGCTGCTGGCGATTCGGGAATTCATCATCATACTTTTTGTAGGCATTATCAATGATAGGCTTACCACCGGCTCGAATTCCCTCGTGCATCGCCAGCAGCAACTCGGAGATGAATTCCGCTTCAGCCATACGTAATATCTGTTTCGGGGTAAATATTTTGTTCTTGTCGAAAAATGGGATGAACTCAGTCGATAACAGATAAACCGCTGATTTGAATTGGCCGAAATACTGCGAGTTGCGCAGTTCCTGTGCCTTTAGGTTTTCCGCGTATGTATTAATGCGAGCAAAGAGATCGTATACTTCGTTGTCAGGAACATCTTGAAGAAGATCGACGGAAAACTCGTACTTCAGAATGTCGTGCTGAGTGTCTTTCGCCAAATCGCTAAAGTACTTCCCCCTCAACAGTTCGTGGTGGGCCTTGCTGCCCTTGAATCCGTCGGTGACGAAACTAAGTACGGTTCTGAGTCGCTGTTGTCCGTCCACTATTTCTCGCTTCGTTCGGCGTGTTTTCAGGTTGACATCCTGGCGCATATATAGTTTCGGAATCGGTTTCCCCCTAACGATCGTGTCCATTAAGTAAGAACGCGCTTTGTCGCTCCACACGCTCCGACGCTGGAACTTCGGGGATAGTTCAAGTTCGGCCTTGTTGTGCCATTCCTCGAAGTCGCGAATGCTATAGTTTCTAGTACTGAAAATCTGCTGCATTTGTTTGCTCCCGCATTATCGTTATTTGCCAGATTTCTTTGTCAGGACAAGTATTTTCTCAAGTCGCGTTGTCCTCGTTCCTCGGCGACTGCGTCTCACGTCAGGTATGTGGTCCTCAACCACGCAATCCAGAACAAAGCCGCCGGATGTTATATCATGCGCAAGCCTTCCTAGCACTGCTCCGGTGTCGCGCGTTTTCCCGTTTCGCTGAACCTCGCCAACAACTAACAAACACACTTTGTTCGGCTTAAGAATACGATATATCTCCTTGAGACACTGCTGCATTTGGTATTCATAGCTGCTGTTACTTGTGGTGAGACGCCGTTTTAGCTCTCTCCAATCTCGCTGCTGCAGAAACCATAGCCGTAGACGATTATCGCGCGCGTAATCAAGGGCATCATAGTAGGGTGGACTCGTTAGAATTAAGTCCGTGCTGTTATCGGGGAAAGATAAATTGCAAGCTGATCTTTGTGTAACTTCATAGTCCCTCGCGGTCCATTCAAAAGAACAGTTGGTTCTCCGATAGGCGCGGATTATTTTGTTTCTAAGGCGCTCAGCAAGCGAGCGATATTCGTAAAGATGCGGAAATTTATCGCGCGGAAACAAGGTGGTCCTCAGGTACGGAACCATATGACTTGCCGGATACGACAGAAAGCCTGGACGCTGATGATGCAGAATTCCACAAAGACACGCGGCAAGAAAATAGTCGCGCCGATTACGGCAGAATTCAAATGCGGCCAGTACTTCTTTAAGGGTTTTGGGATGAAAAAAGGAGCGTACCCACGGGTCTACGGTACGTAGATCATAGAGACTCCAACGTCTGGTCACATATTCAATCAAAGCTTCGCAATGCGATTGAGCTTGCTCCATCGTCGCCGGAGCGCGGAGTTTTCCATGAGTGACACAAATTGCATACGGGCTTAGGTCGTTTGCTCGCGCTCTTCTCCCAAGAAGAACAGATTCGAGGGGAACCACTCCGCACCCCGAAAACGGATCACAAATCCAGTCACCCTCGCGGCTAAAATGCTGGATCAGGCTGTGGACAATGCCAGTTTTTAGCTTTCCTACAAACGGAGCAAGCTGGTGTAATGAGCTTTCACGACCATTGAAAGATCCGTTCCAGTGCCCCTCTGACTGCATATTCTTCAAAACACCTTCGTTAGAGATGGTCGCCGAGTTTTCTATATCATCCAACATTTTGACAGCATTATAGAGGGATTATCAGCATGGCGCCAGTGGTCAATGAAGACCGGCTGCTGGAGGCGTCTTTCGTGGCATTAGGCTTTTAGCCCCTACCGCAGTTTCCTTTTGGGCGAATGCGCGAGAGAGTGATCGAGGTCAGCCTTCACTCGGCTGTAAGCCATGCGAACTGCTGAGCACTGAGCGGCACCACCGAGAGCCGTCCTTGCCGCACCAGCGGCGAATCAGAAAACAACTTGTGCTCTTTGATCTGGGCAAGAGTGACCGGCTTGGGGATTGCCTTGCCAACTTTGATCTTTACCAGCGGGACTTTAGGGTCGCTGGCGTCGACCGACTCGACCGTGGCAGTGCCGACAGCCTGCTTCTCGTCCCCAGTATGGTAGATCACGAGTTTGGCGCCCTTGGGCATCTCGCGCAGATGCTTGACGGCAACCGGGTTGGTGACGCCGTCCCAAACCGTGGTTTTCTCCCGTTGCAGGTCGGCAAAGCTGTAGACAGTTGGTTCAGTTTTAAGCAGATAGAACATGAGTTAAGGTTTATCAGCGCCTTGCGGAAATTACAACTGGATAGCATCGCCGACTATCGGAGATCGCTTGTGGGGTTTTGGTCATGCTCTTATTGAATCGTTTTACCAAAGAGCGTATAGTCGGATTTTCCTGACGCGGCAAGTTTCCGCACCTTACGCAGCGAAGAAAAGAATCTACGTATCCGTCTGGATGAAAGGGGCCTTCCATGAGATATCCATCCCTGGCTGTAAGAATGGTCTTGTGCGCAATTCTCGGGGTAACGGCAATGCTGGTCAACGTTAGCGCCAGTGCAACCCAGATTCAGATCTACGGCACCTGGCATTGCGGCAACGATGGCTGTAGCTGGAGCACGGTCCGCGACATGACGGATTTCGACGCCAAGAACCATTGGATCATTGACCGGGGCGACGGAGTCCCGTCTGTCAACTTGGTGATTCTTTCTTTTGTAGATCCACTCAAGCTTCTGAATCAAACCAATGATTCTCAAACTGTGAACGGTGTGCCCATCGGCATGAACGCGCAGATCGTCAGCTACTTTACCAGCCGAAATATCCGCGTCATGCTTTCCATGGGCGGTATTACTTTTGTCAGTAATTGGAACAGCGTTCTGGCCGCCAATCCCACGCAGTTAGGATTAAATGCTGCGGCTGTAGCCAAGAATCTGGGGGTTGGCATGGAGATCGACTATGAAGAAAATACCACTCCCAATCTCACAGGTCTGCAGGCATTTATCAATGCCTATCGCTCCCAATTGCCCTATGACGCCACAGGAAGCAATCCAGCCGCTCGCCTAACCATTGATGTGGGCGCTGGTGACCGCTTTTTGATCGGCATTGACCGGATGGCGACCACGCAATGGCTCACCACTACCAATCCGGTATTGGACTACGCCAACGCGCTGGTCCCCAGCAAACAACCGACCAGCGCCTCGGCTGCAACCGGCAACTGGCTGGAGCACGTTGTTGGTAAGTCTAATTTCGCGCCCCCCATTCCGCCTTTGGCTCCGGCAAAATTTACCGGCAGCCTGTTTATTACTGACAGTACCAGGGTGATTCCTGAATGCAACAACTTTAGTTCCTCGCTGGAAGATTCGACCGGCAGCTTTGTTCAGACCGTTGCTCCGGCAGGGGCCGGGAGCACGTCGGGGATGCTTGGTTACATGTTCTGGGCATCCGAATGCCCTTCATCGCGGAACGTGTGCACCATTCCGCCCAACACCTGTCAAGGCGGCGTTGGAGTGGGGGCCAAGACCTATAACATTCCTATTCCCATGCCGGCCCTTCGCCAGCAGTAACTGAGTTCAGTGCCGGGCGAGATCATA
>DASZEU010000575.1:0-4024 GCA_035940535.1 Candidatus Angelobacter sp. | reverse complement strand
ACCCTCATCGGTTAAGACGAACGAACGAACGAACGAACCCCCAAGCCCCTTGTGGGTTTACTTACGGAATCGCCGTATACGGACCCGTACGTACGGTGGTGTGGGAGGGGAGAGCGGGTGACCGCTCCCCCTATCCCGATTTCAAGGTAGGACGAAGAACCTTAGTAAACGTCTCTCTGGGTTGTTTGATTTGTGTCAGGGTATGGCTTCAGCCGGGCCGCAAGCCATTATGGAATCAGCCGGGCTTTAGCTAAATGTCACTTACTTTGCGTCCGCTGAGCATCAATTTCTCGCTCTAAAACGCGCTGTCATCCTGAGCGAAGCGAAGGACCCCGGAAATGCGTAAATATTCCACGTCAGATTAAGAGGCAACTCGGCGTTTGCTCGATTTTCGCCGTCAGAAGCCGGTCACTCGCAACCGAAGTAAGTGCCATTAGGCTTTAGCCCTTGAGCTTGTGGCACTCCTCTGAATTTCTTTTCGGCAGCCCGGCTTGAAGACCCCTGGCATTTAGGCCACTCTTTTAAACTCAATGTCTCTAAACTCCCACAAGATTCGATCATGGGGAGGCCATTCTCGATCTTTTTCCAGCAGGTATCGAATTGGATGAAACACTAATTTCATCGTGACTTCGAAATTCTTTTTCCTGGAAAAATCCGAATAATTTAGTGTAATTGGAATGGGCCACTCATCTACCAATGGAGCATCTGCATTTGCGTCCCAGTCTTTAAGCAGCCAGTGGAAAATGTCATGCTGCTGCATCGCGCCTACATTCTCGATTGTCGGCAATGTCTCTTTTTTGGTTCCAGCAGCTACCACTTCCACCGATGGAAAGTTCACCTGTTTACGGTTTAAGCGAAGTGAGTGAATATGAACGGCATGAGCAGTATCCTTTCCTTGGTTATCCAGTACAAAAGGAGTTTCATGAAACATCGCATCACTTCCTTCCTTAATGTCCAGATAAATACGTGGGTCGTCGGGGTTCAACCCCAGTTCTATTGGGGTTGTGACAATTTCGGATACCTTACTTGCCGATAATTCAGCAACTACTGCTTGCACCAATTTCTTATCTCTTTCAGTCTGCCCCTTTCTCCATTGCTTGTCCGCTCGCCATGAAAATAATTCTCCTAAGCCCAAGCAGACAGCAGCAACTAGTGCTAGCGCTAAAACGAGCCATCGACCAACTGTTGTAGTAAATATAGTCGGCTTAAATTGAAGAACAGCAATTGCGATCACTATTAGCCCCGCAAGATATCTAAAGACAGCAGCCATAAGCAAAGTTATATCTTACATTAACGTGGCAATCCTTTACCCAATTACCCACTTACCCAATGGACCCATGCCACTCATAGCAAGGATGCTTCTGCCGCCCCACTACTGGAATGATCGCTCCAGTAACATCTCTTCCAGCTTCGGAGTCGAGCCATAACATCAACGAGCCAAGTGAGCGAGGGTTGACCCATTTATGAGCATCGGTATCGCCGCACATCTTTCGAACTTCGGGCGTGTCGATGGTTGTCGGCAAGAGGGCGTTGACCGTAACGCCTTCCTCTTGCAGTTCGGCTGAGGCTGTTCGCACTAGGGCACACAATCCGGCAATCGAAGCATTGAATGCGCTCCAGTTGGTGACCGGGTGAAGACCGGCGCTCGAACCAATCACCGTAATGCTTTCCTGCTTTTGAGACTGCATGCAAGGGATCACAGCACGTAGCATATTGACTGCAGTCTTGAGATTTACATCCAGCAGCTTGTTCCAAACCGCGTCACTGGTCTTTTCCGTGCGCTCACCTTCCATAAAGGCTCCCACCAGATGGGCGAGGCAATCGATCGTCCCCCACTTGGCAAGGATCTTCTTAACGACCGATTCAGCCTCTTTGCAGGAGATCAGGTCAGCGTCGATCACCATGCACGAACTGGACCGAACAGGTTTTCGCGGCCAGTCCAGAGCCACGGCTGAAACGCGATAGCCTTCATCAAGAAACATCTCGGTAACAACTGTACCCAATCCTCCACTGGCCCCGGTGATCATAGCCACTCGCTGTTTTCCTTGCTGGCGATTCATGTGACAACTTTAATATGGGATAAAACCCAACGGCACTACTCTGCCTGAGTTGAGAGTTTTTTCTTGAGTATAGATCATTCTGGATAGCTCATGAACGCGAGCGCAAGCTAGCCGCATTTTGTTGCAACTGGCGAGATCGGAAATTACCCAATTACAAAATTACTCATTTACCAAATTTCTTCAATGTCGTTTGGCGGCTGGTAAAACCTGAATGCTACCCATCATGCCATTGGCGCTGTGTTGGAGGATGTGGCAGTGGTACATAAGAGTGCCAATGCTGTTCGGATCACGAAAATCCATGCGTAATTTCACGCTGGGGTACGGGCCTTCTCCCTTCCAATAGGGCAGGTCAATCGTATCCCGTATTGCTGGATCATTGACTGGCTTGCCGTCGCTCTCCAGCACCTGGAAATGAATTTGGTGAATATGAAAGACGTGTTCTTCGCGTGAACGGTTTTCGAGGATCCAGTCCTCAACCGTTCCCTGGCGAGCGGAGATGTTCGGCGGATCCTCCATTTTGTATCGTGTCGGGGCCTGCCCATCCACCGTGAGGTAAAACGATGTGCCGGGGAAACTGGGATCCTGGCGGTCTTCAGAGAAGTAAAGTTTTCTCCTGGCTGCGGGGGTTGCATTCTTCAAGGAGGCGTAACGCTTCCCGGTAGTGGATTCACCTGCGGCTTTGCGTATTGGACCCGGTTGTACCCGAGGCTCGCTCACGCTGACTATGTTCGCCAGCGGACGTTGCGGATCGTTCTCGCCGTCAGGCCCTGTATCCCATCTCTTCGTAATTAATTGTGCGTGATCGCCGACGTTCGGCGTGGTTATCACAAATTCCGCGCGTGCGCCAGGCGGAAGCAGCACCCCGGTGGAAGTCCTGGAGGTGCTTAAAGGCACGCCATCGATAGCCAGGAGGCGCACGGCTTGAGGCACATTGTTCACCATCACCTGCAGGTCGAAGATTGTATCGGCCGCAGCGTTCAGCACACGCCAGAATTCCTCTTGATGCGGATTTGTTTCCAGCGTGCTGGGGAGGTAGTCCGGAGAGAGCACAGGAACATAATTGAGAGAAACATCCCATCCTGGCGAACTCGCGACGCGCACCGCGGACATGGGCAGTTTTTGGTCTCGCAGGACCAGCACCCGCTCCGGCAGCTTGCGGATCTCAGCATAGACGCTCGCCATCCCTTCAACGATAATTGCGCCGGAAGCCCCGCCCAGAACTTGTGTTTCACTGAAGGGATGTGGATGCGGATGGTACCAATAAAGGCCGGGGGTCGTGTTTGCCGGAATTTTTAACTGGTAGTCAAAGGCTGCTGCTGGCTCAATCAGCGTCTGCATCACGTCGTCTTGATGGCATCTGGCGGGAACGTTCAAGCCGTGGAAGTGCAGGTTTGTGGCGCCCATGCTCACCTCGCCATCGGCACAATGCATGGAATGATGCCCCGCATTATTATGCGCCGGTTGACGGACGGTTTTCCCAGGCAGCTCGTTACGGAAATGGATAACGAGTTCGTCGCCCGGATTGAGTCGCAACGTAGGCGCTTGTAGCCCGCTATCGCTCCAATAACAGTAGCGGATCAAACCGCGAGGGTCCTCCGAGATCCGGAACTTGAGGGTGAATTCCAACCGTCCGTTCTGGCTGTGCAGTTCAGGCGGCTGCTGAACAATCGCACCAGGCGCCGGACGCGGACAAGCGTCGTCTCCGGCGCCCCCCGGCCAAGGTTCCCCCACCATCACCGAAACACACGACAGTAACAGGAGGGCTAGCCCGTACCTTCGGCGCACTCGCGTTTTCGAATAGTCGGTCATTTTGCGTGAAGACGTGTATCAGCCCCAACCATCCCTGCCGGGATGGTTGCGTAAACCAGAAACTCCAAGGGACACCATACTGCTGTCGTTTCGACCAACCAGCCCGGCAGGGCGGAATAGTTTAGCCCAGGGCGCAAGCCCTGGGTAGACATTAT
>DASZEU010000574.1:0-15239 GCA_035940535.1 Candidatus Angelobacter sp. | reverse complement strand
ATGGGTGCCATCAAAGGTTTGAAGTTGTACCGCGGGTGCTTCCGGAGACTGTTCGCTTTCCAGCCAGAAGCGGGAGTGTTGCCAGGGATAACGAGGGCGACGCATCAATATCGTTCGTGGTAAAAGATTTTTCCATTGGATGTTGTGCCGCACCGACAATCGCGCCAGTTCCAGCCAGAAACTTTGGGAATCGGGCGGAGCTGCCACGCAATTGGCGATGTCGCTCTCGCCAATGAGTCCGATCAGGTTGACATCCAGTCCTTGTACGAAATAATCAACTGCTTTCCAGCAGGGCATGGCAGGCAACGCGCTAACAGTGTCATGAGCAGCTTGTTCCACATCCGCCAAAATGTTTTTGCCCAGGGATGAGTAGCAATCAATAACAAATGGGCGGCTCTGGGCCAAATAGGACGATCCGGCTGCGGTAAGCTCAAAATGATTGACGGTTGCGATTCGAGCGACCGCACTCTTGATAGTAGTGGCTCCGGAAACCACCCATGAGGCGAACTTGCCCATGCCAATACCGGCCACAGCATCAGGCTCGAAACCGGCTTTTTGCCACAATCGAGCCAAAGCAACCTGGACGCCAAAGTGAATAAATGGGAGAGCGCGGGCGTCAGGACTGACTGCGTGTTCGCATAATTCCGCCAGAAGGAACTCGATGGGATGCGACAAGACTTCCTGGACGGCTTGGTCACATTCTGCCAAAGCCTCCTGTACACAAGGGTGTATTTTTGCCATTCCGGCTACGGCGTGAGAGCCGGCCATACCGAAATCAGGAAAAATAAAGACGCGCTTGCATTTTGGCATTTCACAATACCGCCCAATGAATGTATTGGGCGATGATGTCGCGGACCTGAAGCCGGAAAGATGACGCATCATTTCAATGCGATTGCGGGCGGTAAAGGTCGCACGATGATTGTGTCCTTCCGAACGTATCAAGCTGGTGTGGCAGAGTGCGGAAAATTGCTCATCGCTCAGATCTTCAATCAAGCTGTGATAGCGGCCAGCCATCTGGATCAGGGCGGCTTCCGACCGGGCCGAGAGCTGGAGCACGAAATGCTTCATTCGCAGGCTGGCATCCACTGTGAGTCCCGAATCAGGAGCAGATTGCAGCACCAGGTGCGCGTTAGCGCCACCCAGCCCAAACGAGCTTATACCGGCCAGCCGTGGTTGATCCTGATCCTGCCAATCCTGCAATTGGTCTTGTACTTTCAGCGGCAGAGCATCAAAAGCAACATGCGGATTCGGCTCCTTGTACCACAAGCTGGGCGCCAGTTGACCACGACTGAGGCAGAGCGCCAATTTGATCAGCCCAGCCACACCGGCAGCACCTTCCAAATGGCCCAGATTGGTCTTGACGGAGCCAACCCGGCAAGGACGATCGCGAGATTGATCTTCAGCCAGTACTGAGCCCAGCGCAGTCGCTTCAATCGCATCGCCAATGAGCGTTCCCGTACCGTGCAGTTCAACGTAGTCGATATCGCGCGGCTTCACTCCTGCATGCTCATAAGCTTTGTGCAAGAGCAACTGCTGGGCCCAGCGATTGGGAGCGGACATCCCATTGCCCCGGCCGTTGTGGTTGACGGCTCCACCGCGAATTAGGGCATAGATATTGTCGCCGTCACGGACGGCATCTGAGAGTCTTTTCAGCACCACGATGCCAGCGCCTTCGCCCCGGCCCATGCCTGAGGCATCGCTCGAAAGAGTCCTACACTTGCCGTCAGTGGCTGATAGGCCTCCACGCGTATAAAACACGCTGAGGGTGGGCGAAAGGATAAGGTTCACGCCACCGGCAAGCGCAAGGGAACACTGGTGCGTCCACAAGCTTTGGCATGCTGTAAAGGTTGAAATAAGCGAGGATGAACAGGCCGAATCAATTGCCATGCTGGGGCCGCGCAAATTGAACTGGTAGGAGATGCGATTGGCGATCATGCAGTAGCCAGAACCGGCTCCGGTGTAGCGGTCCATAAGCCGGTAGTCGCCGGCAGTTTGGTAACGCAGATAGTCATTGCTCATCACTCCGACGAACACTCCGGTATCCGTCCCATCCATCTCCGTTGGCGACAAGCCCGCATCTGCGAACGCTTCATAGGCCAGTTCAAGCATGATGCGCTGCTGCGGATCCATTTGTCTGGCTTCTTCCGCGGGGATGCGGAAGAAATCATGATCAAAAAGATCAATTCCTTCAATGAAGCCGCCATGCCGAGTGTTGATCTTGCCTGGTTTGTCGGGATCGGGATCGAAGGTGCGTTCCCGGTCCCAACGGCTTTCGGGAATCAAATCAATACCATGACGCCCGTCGCGCAGCAGGCCCCAGAACTCTTCCAGGGAAGGTGCGCCGGGCAAACGACAAGCCATACCAACAATTGCGATCGGTTCCATGGACAATCCTTCTGTTCGAAAATGGGAATTGATCAGACAGCTACAAGCCACTGTTCGGCGAACTTCGAGGCTAAATGGCTCGCCAGGAGCTTCACGCTTGGGTAGTCCCATGTGATGGTGGGGGGAAGCTTTTTTCCGAGCCAGTTTGCCAGATCTCCTGAGAGTCCGGCCGCCGCCACGGAGTCGATCCCATACGAGGCAAAGGGCTCGGCGCCTTCAATTTGATACGGCATGAGACCAGTGAGCCGGCTTATCTGCTCTACCAGCCACGTCTGGATACGTTCTTCATTCATCTCTTCTTGAATGGCGACATTTCTGAAACTGATGGAAGTATGCATTGGTTTTTTCCTCTGATTTTGAACTGGGTCTCCGATTTCGGGTCTTACGCCGCCAATACAGCCGCACTCTCAGACGGCGAATACGGCATCCGCCCACAGCTCTGAGTCAATTGATCTGCAAGAATTTCAATAAAAGCATCGTTGAGATTTGTTTTTTGCCCCAGGCAGGCGTTCAAGCGCGTCAACGCCTGCACAAGCCATTGTCCATCGGCGAAATATCCATTCTCACGGCCGCGATTCGCCAGCCACATCTGCAGCGTCATGGCAGCAGCTTCTACTGCGCAGTAGTCCCGAGCCTTGTCGAAAGCCTGGGAAGTCACAACGTGCGGTGATGCAAAGTTGATGGAACCAATCTCTTTCATCAACGTGTTCGCAGCCGTCCCCAACATGCCGACTTGCTGTTGCAGCGCCGACACCACATCTGCTGGCGGGCAATTATGTCCGCCAAGAGACCTCACGGCCTCAAATGAACAAGGAAGCGACTCAAGAAAGCAATTTTGGCCACCGCCGGCAAGCGATAAATCGCTCCATGCAAATTCCGGAAGGGGCACCGACAACTCGCACACTGGCAAACTGGGGCTGCTCATGGAACCACTCAGGGATTTTTCCCAACAACGCGATAAAGCCTTGAACTGCGTAGTAAGCGAGTACAGATTCACAACGCTACTTCCGTCGAAGAGACTTATCAGCGAGCTATCGCGCATCATTCTCTGGAAAATGCCGCAATGATATTCGTCGCGCAGGTAATAACGCGCCCCCAGAACCACGGAAAGCTGTTTCAGCGTGTGCTCCAAAAGCTGCGGTACGAGGTACTTGACCACAGATGAATGTACGCTGGCCTCAGACGGGGCGAAATGCAGGCTGCGGGCAGAGGCGGTCAGCAGAGAATCACACAACAGGAGGTCAACCCAAGCCTCGACCAGCAGCCGCCGGCACTCAGGAATCTCAAACACGGTTCGTCCATAGACTCGCCGCTCCAAGGCGAAGTCGAGAGCTACCTGAAAGGCAGTCTCAGCGGCACCCAGGGAGATTGCTCCGCAGAGGAGACGGGTCAGTTGCAGGCCCTTTAGCACCACCTCAAACCCCTCGCCGGGGTCACCGACTATGGCTGATGGTCCGAGCGCGGCCTGCTGAAAGCGGATACCGCTGATATCGCTACCACGCACTCCGAGTGTGCGAACCTTTTCCAGACATTCGAATGAACCAGGTGTAGCTGCCAGCTTGTCAAAGAGAACAAGTGAGAACCCGCGCGGGCCACCTTTTGGATTGGTGCGTGCTAGAACTGCAATCAGGGAGTTTCGAGTTGCTCCGTTGATCAGCCACTTTTCACCCGTCAGAAGACAGCAGTCCTGTTTCTGCAAATGTGCATCAGTCTCGATGGATAGCAAGTCACCGCCGTGATTACGTTCGGTGAGGGCCAGCGAGACGCGTTCGCCCGCAAACAACCGGCAGGCCAGCCCGGATTTCTGCTCCTGGCTGCCTGCAATCCAGACACCGGCGGAGCCAAGGAACGAAACTGCATGTGAAATGGCGACGGTGAGATCGCGCCGGGAGATGGTGCGTACCAGCGAAAACAGCACTTCGAAATCGCTCAGCGCGCCGCCCAGAGAGACAGGAACATAATGTTGCTGCATCCCCCAGCGATCAAGCCACTGAAGGGCCTCAAGGGGGTATTGTTCGCACTCGTCTTCTTCGGCCCGGCGGGCATAACTGAAGAGACCTTCACCCAAGGGATCACCCATCGCTGCTTCAAGGCTCCTAGCCGGTGCGTGTTTTGATGAATAGAGGTCCATAATGTACTTCGACGGAGAGAGGGTCGTTGTGTTAGCTTGCGGCAACACCCATGCCGGTTGGGTGGACGCCAGCCTGGTGGCAAACCTGGAACCCATCCGTGAGATACAAGTCACCGCATAGCTGCCTTTGTATCTTTCCGCTTGTGGTTTTCGGAAGAGTTCCAGGACGTATCAGCACCACGTCGTGCAGGGCGAGACCGTGATCTTCAGATACGACTCGTCGAATTGAGTTAGCAACGCTTTTCAGGTCGCCCTTACGGAGCATTTCTCTTTGCAGTTCAGCTACCACGACCACCTGTTCGCCCGTCGGACTGGTGATACCTACCGTAGCAACTCCTTCGGGGCGCAAGGCCGGAATCATGGCCTGGATGCTGGATTCGATATCATGGGGATAGTGCTTGGCTCCCTGAAGGATGATCACGTCCTTCAATCTTCCTGCTACGAAGAGTGTGCCGTCCTTGAGAAATCCGAGATCACCGGTCCGCAAGAACGGGCCTCGGCCATCATTTAGATAAGCTTGGAATGTGTCTCGGGTCGCTTCCTGACGGCCCCAATAGCCTTGCGCCACGTGTTTGCCAGCCACCCAGATCTCTCCAATTTGGTCGTCAGGGCAGGGCTGCGAAGTTTTGACGTTGACTATGACGATGGTTTCATCAAGAATTCGAATCCCGCATCCTACAAGCGGTTGTGCCGAGGGGGCGAACGGCAGACTGGACACGACGTTGTCTTTTCTCAATTCTTTCTTATCGACCCAGCGATACACCGGCTCTTCGCCGGGCGAACCGCCGGAGATGATTAGGGTTGCTTCGGCCATTCCATAGCCCGGATAAAAAGCTTTTTTCTGAAAACCGCAACCGGCAAAGCGCCGGCTAAATGCTTCCAGCGTGTGACGTTGCACCGGCTCAGCGCCATTGATTGCAACCCGCCAGGAAGAGAGGTCAAGCTCTTGCAACAAATCCTCAGGAATCTTTTTCTCGCAGAGGCTGTAGCTGAAGTTGGGTCCGCCGCTGATGTCGCCTTTATATTTGGACATGGCATTCAGCCATCTTGCGGGCTGCTGTAGAAAGCTCATCGGAGACATGAATACGCAGGTGGCGCCGGTATAGAACGCGTGCAACAATTGGCCAATCAAACCCATGTCGTGAAAGATGGGCAGCCATGAAACGATGGTGGAATGCTCCGTGGTCTTAAAGGCATGTTGCAACATCGCCTGATTATGCAGAAGGTTGCCGTGGCTGACGGCGACTCCCTTAGGCGTGCTGGTGGATCCTGATGTGTATTGAAGGAATGCCAGAGTGTCATGGCTGCAGGTTGGCTCGCGCCAAGCATCTGCTTCAGTTAGCGAGAGGGTATCCGTTGCCAGCCAGGCAACTCGCTGCGTCAAAGAATCGTGATTGGAATGCAGTTCGATCTCTGCCATCTGCTCGGCGGTTGAGAGCGCAAGGCGCGGATTGCAATCCGTCAGAATGTTTTCAAGACGGGCATTTCGGCGGTTGCGATGCGGCGGGCAGACCGGCACTGCAGTCAGGCCGGCATAAAGGCAAGCAAAGAAGGCAATCATATTTTCGATGCAGGAGTCATAGACCAGAAGGACGCGATCTCCCGGACTACACAGGGTTTGGAGGCGTGCCGCCAGAGCGCGCGCCCGCATATCCACTCCTTGATATGTGATGGTTTCGCCGATGTGCTCCCCGTTCTCAAGAAAAATGTAGGCTGATTTGTTTCCGAATTGAGCAGCTTGCTGCTGCGCCAGCGTGGTCCAGGATGCGTGTCTGATCATTTCGATCTTTCCTCTCAAAGTGCACCGTTCCTGACATACAAACCGGATCGGTTTCTCTCAACTGTCCGCGAGTATTCCAAACGTCTTGCAGCTCGAACAACTGTCCGTTCAGGCAGGTCGGAGCGACCTGTACGTTTGGCCAGTTTTATTGTGGTGCGCGTTTGTTCTAAAAGAATGGCAGCAAGGGCCATGAACCGGGCCGAAGTCGTTTAGGTCAGCAGCGTAGGGAATGGAAGAAGTGATCAAAGATTATCCATGGATGATTTACGGGGCAACCGGTCGTTCCGGAGAGTTGATCGCAAGGAAAGCGGTTGCTCAGGGGCTGCGGCCCATTCTCGCGGGCCGGGACGCGAGAGCAGTCCAGAAGATAGCAGAAGAGTTGAACCTCTCATGGCGTGCATTTGGGGTAGGCGATTGGGACAAGTTTAAGCGTGAGGTCTCAAAAGTGAACCTCTTCGTCAATGCGGCGGGCCCTCTTAAACAAACCTCGGTGCTCGTCGCAGAGTCGTGTCTGGCTGCCTGTACGCACTATTTTGACTTGACCAACCAAATCCCTTCCCTAGTGGCTATGTATACGCTGGATGCTGAAGCTAAAGAAAAAAACCTCACATTACTGCCGGGGCTGGCCCTGAGTTCCGCGGTGAGCAATTGTTTGGTCGAGCATCTCCACATGTTGCTGCCGGATGCGGACTCCGTTGATATTGTCCTTGAGCCGTTCATGAAGGACCACATTCCAGAAGCGAACTTGACGCTGGCGGAAAATCTCGCACAAGGCGGGTTCCGGCGCTGTGGCGGCGCATTAGAACGTTACCGGTTCGGAAGCGGACTCATGGAGGCAGGGTTACCTACAGGGATACGCAGTGTGTTGCCCAGCGCGCTGGGGGACGTGGAAGCGGCCTATCGCGACACCAAACTGCCTAATATAGCGGCCTATATTGCCACTGACATTCCGCTTCTCTTCAGCGGCGTCCGGCAGACGGAAAGCCGGCACCGTGGCAACGGCACTCGATATAACCATTCCGATGACAATGTTCCAACTGATGACCGATACAGCTTGGTATGGGCGCGCATGTCAAAGGAAGGTCAAAATTTTCTCGAAGGCTGGATCGAATTCGGGGAAGCGCATGAATTCACAGCGACAGTAGTTATCGCCGGTGTGTCGCGGCTTCTTGAACAAAAGCAGTTATCCGCGGGCGCGCTTACGCCGGCAGCGGCGCTGGGACCTGATTTCATTCTGAACTTACCAAACGTTAAGCGCACAGTCCAACCAAAGGTGCGAAAGGACAACGTGGCGGCAAGCGATTGAAGGACGCTTGCGGTCACCAGAAGAAAAGTTTTGACAAAAGGATCTCCGGGAAATGGGATGTGAACATGAGGTGCGATTTTGACAATCTCGAAAAGCGGTGGCTATGCGCTCAAGTCCGGTCTGGATGTGAAATCCGCAGCGCTCTCGGACTGCAAGAAAGAGGGTACGAGAGCTTCGTGCCCTTATTCGAGCAGAAGCGCAGGTGGTCCGACAGGACAAAAATTGTTCAAGTCCCGCTTTTCGCCGGATATGTTTTTCTTCGATTCAACCGCGAAAGCGCATATCCCGTGCTCACTTCTCCGGGAGTGCTGCGTCTTATAGGAACAGGGAACGCGCCAACGCCGATCGAAGATTCCGAGATCGAGGCGCTGCAACTCAGCACTCGATCCGGTCTCCTGTATGGCCCCTGTGCATTTTTGGAAGTTGGCCAGGAAGTTGTGGTTCGTCTGGGACCGCTGGCTTCCCTGAGAGGAAAAATCGTGCGCTTCAAGAACAAGCAACGTCTCATCCTCTCCGTCAACCTAATCAGGAAGTCAATGTTCGTGGAGGTTGATGGTTATGAAGTGACCGCAACTGCCGCATTGCCCGCGAGCGACTTTGCGGCAGCCATACCAGAAGCGATCCGTTCGACCCCGCTGCCTGGCATCACAGAGGGCGAGATGCGGCCAGTACCTCAACTATAGCAGGAGGACCTTTTTGCGATGAGTTCCATGGCTCAACCATCGTCTTTAGTTTGTTCCGGACGGCACATTCTCAAGCCGGAACAATGGAGACAAATCCAGCGCTCCTTGCAACTGAGCGCGCGTGAGCACCAGATCGCGCAACACATCTTTGACGATAACAAGGCTGAGTATATCGCTGAGGATCTTGGAATTTCAGTTCATACAGTCAACACATATTTGCAGCGGCTTTATTTCAAGCTTGAGGTTCGCAGCCGCTCGCAGCTTGTGCTTTGTATTCTGAAGAAACATTTGGAGCATCTGACCAAGGCCGGTGAATCGCAGGTAAAGAGTTTTGATCTACACAGTTGCGGCGAGCCGGGCCTGGAACATGTAGTGCCAATTAGTGACGCGAGAAATCACGACTTGCGCGCTAAGTGAGCAGCCCGGTATCGTTGCAGCATCCATAGCAGGAAAGCCAGGAATCGCGCGCACATCAGGTGCGATTCCATCTGAGAGTGCTCCCAACCGATATGCGGCACGCGCCATTGGGAGAAAAATGGCGGCAGCCTATTCGGTCGGTTTGGCGTGAAGAGAATGGCGAAATCAGCCGATTCAAGACGGCTCCACTCACAAGCGGACCGCTCTGCGGGGGCATTTAACTTCACCAATCATCACAAACGATGATGTCCCTGGTTGGTTCCGAACTGCCAGCCATCAACAATCAACAATTTCCAGGCAGAACCAAGTTGATGTCGTTCGCAAGAATGATGAATCGACTGGCGGCTGCCATTGAGCGGGGGCATTTCATGGCAGCAGCCACCGAGATGTGTCGCATTGCAAACGGAATTGCTTATCGTACTATCTCCACGATTGACGAGTGTGCCGCAATTGTTGCTCTTGAGCGCAAAGTCTGGGGCCCCGATTATGACGAGGCGCTGCCGGTCTCGATGCTGAAGGTGACAACCATTCTTGGCGCAATTCTCCTTGGCGCATTTGACGCCGATGGAGAGGCGATCGGCTTCGTGTACTCGCTGCCGGGCGACAGAAACGGCCATGCACGGCAATGGTCTTACAAGCTTTGCGTGGCAGCGCACTTCCGCAACTCTGGAATCGCCCATCATCTCAAGCTGCTGCAACGCGCTTATGCTCTCGAGCGCGGCTTCGACCTTATCGAATGGACCTTTGATCCGCTACAGACCAACTACGGTCATTTCAATTTTTCCAAGCTGGGCGTCGTAGTGGATGAATATGCGGAAGACTTTTACGGAGCAGCCATGGTTCCTGTCAAAAGCCGTGGAATCCCCACGGACCGGTTCATCGCCGCATGGAACCTCCGCGACGAGCGTGTGCAGCGCTTGAGCGCCCACGACGCGCCACAGAACAATCCCTCGCCCTCCACATTTTGCGGGTGTTACGGTGACACGGCGTGGAGCAACCGTACGATCGCTCAGGGAGAATGGCTGGAATGCGATGCCGTGAATCTGGATCTGGCTACGCCCAGGATCGTGGTTGAAATTCCTTCCGGGTTCAGCGACATGGTTTCCAAGGCCCCCAATCTGGCCTTCGATTGGCGGTTCAAGACAAGGGAAATTTTTCGTCACTATTTCTCCCGGGATTACCGCATCCAGGAATTCGCCCTCGAAGTTTCGCAGCGCAAAGGCGCATACCTGCTGGTAAAGAAGCCCGGTAAGGGCCACCAACGTAACGGATCGTGAACTATGGCGGGTTCGAACCCAACTATTTCAAAACTTTTCGATGAGCAAGTCAGGCGGCATCCAGAGGCGACTGCTCTGATGCACGGCAACCGCAAGCTGACGTATCGTGAAATCAGCGGGCGGGTCAATCAACTTGCCCGCTATCTGCAGCGGTTTGGCGTAGGACCTGAAATCCGCGTGGCGATATGCGCTGAGCGGAGCTTCGAAACCAGCGCCCTCCTCCTCGCCATCATCAAGGCCGGCGGCGCCTATGTGCCGATAGAACCAACATTTCCGCCCAAACGCACAGCGGGAATCCTGGCCAGCGCCGGCGCGCGCCTCTTGATCGCACAAATGCGGTCACCGGCATTCGACAGCTTCAAGAGCAAAATCCTGTTGCTGCCTGAGCATGAAGCCGCGATCAGTCGCGAATCAGCAGCTGAATTCGACCAGAGCGGCGATACGCGGAACCTTATTGCCGTTCTTTTTACGTCGGGGACCACGGGCGAGCCTAAAGGCATCGCCATCCCCATGTCAGCAGCAATGAACCAGATAGATGTCATGTGGAACCACTGCGCATTCCAATCCAGCGATGTGTCGCTTCTCCACCGCTCGTTCACCGTGATTGGGTCGCTCTGGGAAAATTTTGGGCCATTGGTTCACGGCATTCCTAGCATGATCCTCTCCGGCGACGACGCGCGCGACCCCGCCACGATCTGGGCATGCCTGGCCGAAAAGAAGATTACGCATTTTGTCCTCACTCCGGCGTTGGCCAACCATCTTATTCGCTACGGCGAGCGCCACCACCTTAGGTCCGCGTGCCTGCGGTTCTCCATGATGTATGGCGAGCCTGTGCAGTATCAGACCATTGCAAGATGGAATCTCGTGTTCCCCAACTCGCGGCTTTACATTTGTTACGGCACCACAGAAGCCAGCTACATCGCCATGCTGGATACTTCCCAGCTCCAAGGCGAAGAAACACGGCTCCCCGCGGGTCCCACGTTCCATAAGGGAGCGGTTCGGATCGTGAGTGAAACAATGGACCTCGTAGAAGAGGGCGCCGGGGAAATCTGTGTTGCAAGCGGGCGGATTGCGCGCGGCTATCTAAATGACCCACAGCTTACGGCGGAGCGCTTCATTCCAGACCCGTGGGCGGCTTCTCCGGGAGAAGTTCTTTACCGTACCGGCGACCTGGGCCGGTGGAAGCCCGGCGCAATTTTAGAGATGCTGGGACGCGTGGATCGCCAGATCAAGGTTCATGGTTTTCGGGTTGAACTCGACGAAATAGAAGCCGCGCTGCTACGCGTTTCCGGTGCACCAAACACGGCAGTGCTCGTGCTGGATGACGCTCAGCAACGAAAGGTCCTGGTGGCATATCTCGAGACCTCTGATTCCATAGACTCGGAGGCCCTGCGCAACCAGCTTCGGCGCGTACTTCCCGAATATATGCTGCCTTCGTTTTTCGTTGCAATGAACTCATTTCCGCTTACGAGCAGCGGAAAGCTGGATCGTCGCTCGCTGCCCGAGCCATCTGGCCTGCGCTCTATGTATCAAAATGCAAAATCACCTGTACAACAGACAGCTACCGGAGTTGCGATGTGAGCGCCGGCGTTATTACGTCCCATGTTAATCGTCTCGCCACGGCCTTAGCTCCGCTACCGCAATAATCAGCCATTTCAGCACTGTCATAAAAGGATTTTGAGGCAAGCTCATGATTGCTTTCTTATTTCCAGGTCAGGGAGCGCAATCCCGCGGTATGGGCGGGGCGTTGTTCGATAGTGTCAAGGAGTATGCGCTCGTTGAAGCCGAAATAAACAAGGTGCTGGGATACTCGGTTCGTCAGCTCTGCGAGCATGGAACCGAGTCCATGCTCAAGCAGACGCGATACACGCAGCCCTGCCTCTTCGTAGTCAATGCGCTCCATTACTATGACGGCCTGGCAAAGCACGGACGCCCGGCGGCACTCGCAGGCCATAGCTTGGGGGAATACAACGCACTCATGGCCGGAGGAGCATTTGACATGGTTACAGGTGTTCGCCTCGTGGCGCGGCGCGCGGAGCTGATGTCATGCGCTGCGAGCGGAGCGATGGGGGCAGTCATTAAATTGCCTGCCGAACGCGTGGTAGAGGTGCTCCACGACGAAGGGATTACCGATGTTGACGTGGCCAATTACAACGCCCCGATTCAGACGGTCATCGCTGGACCAGGGTCGTCCCTGGCTGGCGCGGCGAAGGTCTTCGAGCGACAAGGCGCTTCTTATATTCCGCTCTCGGTGAGCGCGCCCTTCCACTCGCGCTATATGACGCCGGTTGCCGAACAGTTCGCTCGTTTTATGGAGTCATTCTCATTCAATGCGCTGGGGATTCCCGTGATTTCCAATGCAACGGGGCAGTTCTATCCGCAAGGCGAACCGACCAGCGTGATCCGGTCGCTCCTGACCCGGCAAATCACTGACCCCGTATTGTGGATGGATGGCATTCGCCACCTCCACAACATAGGCGTCACTTCATTGATCGAGACAGGCCCGGGAAGCGTCCTAACCCGCCTGAATCACCAGATCATACCGGCGGCAGCACACGCTCCCGCTTTTGCTCAAGCTTAGTACTGGAAGGTCTGCTCGCGGCAAGCCATGCCGCGGCTACTTCACCGTTTTGCCGTCGCATAAGAGGGACGGTCAGCATGAATTTCGGCCAGAAGATTTCCGCGCTAAAAAAACGGATCGTGAGCCTGTCCGGTTCCGAACGGATGCCTCAGTCCGCCGGAACCGATGTCAGCTCACCGGCTTCGGCGTCAGGCAACCTCAATTTGCAGCAGAACATGGAAAATGAACTGGCCGCCAGCCTGGCATCGATCCTGGAAGTTGAAGCGCGACAAATTGATATTGACAAGCCGTTCTCGGAACTCGGCATAGACTCGATTGCCGCAGTCCAATGGGTGCGCTATCTGGGTGGCCGCTTCTCGCTCTCCATCCCAGCGACTACCCTTTACGACTACCCGACAGTCCGAAGGATGGGAACGTATCTCTTGCAGGCGAAAGAAAAGACGGAACCCGAGACCGCATACGAAAAGACCCCAGCGGAGCAAGCCGCTATACACTGCTCTGCCGAGCAGGAAAGCAATCAAGGTGCGCGCTCCGATCAGCGCTACCAGGACTGCATTGCGATTGTCGGCATGTCAGGCTGTTTTCCCAAGGCGCCTACGCTGGCAGATTTCTGGAACAATCTGGTCGAAGGCCGGGATTGTGTATCGGAAATCTCGCCCGAGCGCTGGCCGCTCGAAGGCTTCTATGAAAACGGAGTAGTGGCACCAGGCCGGAGTTGCTCCAAGTGGATGGGTGCGCTCCAAGACATCGACCGTTTCGACTGCCGGTTCTTTTCGATATCTCCCGCGGAAGCTCAATGGATGGACCCCCAGCAGCGCCTGCTGCTAGAACATTGCTGGCGTGCCCTGGAAGATGCGGGGCTCAATCCCACCGCCCTCTCGGAAACACGCTGCGGCGTATTCCTGGGATGCGGACGCGTTGATTATGGCTTGGATGCGCCCGATCAAGGCTCAACCGCGCTGGCCCTGATGGGAACTTCGCCGGCGATCCTCGCTGGACGTATCTCCTATTTCATGAATCTCAAAGGGCCTTGCATCTCCATCAATACGGCCTCTTCGTCATCGCTTGTGGCCATTGCTCAGGCTTGCGATAGCCTGCTGCTAAAGCGGAGCGACATAGTACTGGCGGGAGGAGCATGTATTCTCAGCGGCCCGACAACCCACATCATCACCTCCGATTCGGGCATGTTGTCGAGCACCGGACACTGCTACAGCTTCGATGAGCGCGCGGATGGCTTCGTCCCCGCCGAAGGCGTAGGCGTCACGGTCCTGATGCGCCTGGAAGACGCTATACGCAACCGGCACAACATATATGCCATCATTCGCGGCTGGGGTATCAATCAGGATGGAAAGACCAATGGGATCACCGCTCCCAGCGCAGCTTCGCAGACGCTTCTCCAAAAGCAGGTGTATAAAGATTTCGGCATTGATCCTTCCACCATTACGTTGATCGAGGCCCACGGCACTGGAACCAGGCTCGGTGATCCTATCGAAGTAGCCGCCTTGAAGGAATCTTTTGCCGCATTCACTAACCGGCAGGATTACTGCGCCCTGGCGTCGCTCAAGAGCAATATGGGTCATGCGTTGGCTGCGGCGGGAGTGGCCGGCGTGATCAAGCTATCACTCGCAATCCAGCAGCGGACGATTCCCCCTACCATCAACTTCGAGCGCCTCAACGAGCACATCAGCTTGGATGGAAGCCCGTTTTTCATTAACACGGTGAAACGCGAGTGGGAGTCCGCTCCAGGGATGCCGCGACGCGCTGCCGTAAATTCGTTCGGCTACAGCGGCACAAATGCCCATCTGGTGCTGGAAGAATATGTTCCGCTGCATTCGCCATCGGAAACACTTCCTCCTCTCTCACAAATGCCGGTCATGATAGTGCTTTCGGCAAAAGACAACGACCGGCTGCTGGCCCAGGCAAAGCAACTGCTGCAATTTCTTCCAATTCGTGCCTTCGGCGATGCTGACCTGCCGGATATTGCCTACACTCTCCAAGTCGGACGCTACGCTATGGACGCACGGCTCGCACTGATTGTGAACTCAATGGCAGAGTTGACGGGCAAACTGGAGCGCATCGTTCAAGGCGAGGACCATATTCCAGGCTGCTATCGCGGTAGGGAGCCTGCCGATCGTGCAAAAATACCCATCCTCGCACCGGGTGCGGATACCATTCTCCAGCTTGCAGAGAAGTGGGTGTCTGGAGCCGAGATTGACTGGAACCGCTTGTATAAATCCGGGCTGCCCCGCCGCCTCAGCCTTCCCACGTACCCATTCGCCGGAGAACGATACTGGGTGGAGAAAACACCGCGAACTGAACAAGTGAAGTCCTCTGTAAACCCACAGCATCTCAACCCCCGCCCTACTTCAACCCTGGAACTTCCTTCAGCGGAAAACCCTAAAGTGGATGGGTACGAGATCATGACATTCCAGGAGTTTTGGCAGCCGCAGGAACTGTCTGTGGCTAAGGCACGTGTTTCCGGCACGATCGTCTGCGTGCTTTCCGAAACTGCAAAACACGCCACGGTGACGGAGGCCTTGCGGGAACTGAATCCACAGGGCCGGACACTCTTCCTCTCCTGCGGCGATGAATACCGTCGTGTGGATTCCACTCATTGGTGTGTCTCAGGCTCCGATGCGCGGAGTTGGACTGCCGCTCTGATGGAACTCAAGCAACAAT
>DASZEU010000573.1:0-11812 GCA_035940535.1 Candidatus Angelobacter sp. | reverse complement strand
GGGCCGACCTCGATCAGTCTAGGCAGCATATTGAACACCGTCACCGGACTCCACGGAGAGCCGTTGCGGGTTTGAAAGCCTCTTTCATTCAATTCTCTGGCGACCTTTGAAAAAGGATGGTCCTGCACCATCAACTCCATCATGGCTACCAGGACGCGTCTTTCCTCAGGCTCTTCTTCGAGGCGCAATCCATCGTCGGCCACGCGCAGGCCATACGGGACCTCTTCCCTGGGTGGGGTGGGCTCCTCGCCTTCAATCTCCCGCCGCCATTCCAGGGCTACCAGCCTCCATCCGGCCTCGACTTTCTGTTTTAGAAACTCTAAGTCCAACGGGCCCGTGACTTTCTCGCGCAGACGCTCAATTCTGGTCATTTTGATTACCTCCGTCCGGGCAAACTCTTCCATCTGATAAGCGAGCAAATTTCCGTCCATTGGGCCTTGGAATCTAAGTCATTGACGACATTGCCGCTTGAAGAATTGCCCGCTCATGCAAATTCCAGGTTGCTGCCCGCTCCTGGGAAATTCCTGTTCGAAAGCGAACATCGGGCCAAATAGGTCGCGGAGCCGAGTAGCACTGTCGGCAGCTTTTCTTCGCTTGCCCTCTGCGTGCTATCCTTTCCCCCAGAATTTTCACCAAATCCACTGCTGAAGGGACATCCGTCATGATCGCCCGTTGCCAGCACATGATTGTTTTGCTCTTCCTTGTCTGTAGCGGCGTCTTTGCCCAGAAACCGAGTGTTCCTCCTGCGTCTCAACCGCCTATTCAAACCGAAACCCCGGTGCCGGAAACCAAGGTGAAGGCCCCCCCGCATGAGATGACAGCGACCGATGTTGAGTCGTTTCTCGATGGCTTTGTGCCCATGCAACTGGAGCGCGAAAACATCGCGGGCGCAGTTATAAGCGTGGTCAAAGATGGCAAGGTGCTGTTTGCCAAAGGCTATGGCTACTCCGATGTGGAGAAAAAGAATCCAGTCGCAGTGGATGGCACTCTCTTTCGTCCCGGTTCCATTTCCAAGCTCTTTACCTGGACGGCTGTGATGCAACTGGTGGAGCAAGGCAAACTCGATCTCGACCGGGATGTCAATGTTTATCTGGATTTCAAAATCCCGGCCACCTTCCCCCAGCCAATAACCTTGCGCAACATTTTGACGCACACGACAGGATTCGAAGAGACCGTGAAGGAGTTATTTGTCCCCGAAGACGCAAATCCGGTTCCGCTCAAAGATTATTTGCCCAAACATCTTCCCAAAAGGATATTCCCTCCGGGCGTTACTCCAGCCTATTCGAATTACGCAGCTACTTTGGCGGGCTATATTGTGGAGCGTGTTTCCGGACGTCCCTTTAACGACTATGTAACGGAAAACATCTTCAAGCCCCTGAAAATGACGCGTTCTACTTTTGCCCAGCCTCTGCCGCCAGAGTTGAAACCATTCATGTCCAGAGGCTATAAGACTGGCTCGGACCATCCTAAGCCGTTTGAGGTCATCATTCCTGCGCCTGCGGGCAGCCTTTCTTCCACGGCGGCTGATCTCTCGCGCTTCATGATCGCCCATTTGCAAAATGGCAAACTCGAAGACGCGCAGATTCTCCGTCCGCAGACCGCCGAACAGATGCATGCGCGCCAACACGCTCTTTCGCCTGAGTTGAATGCCATGGCGCTGGGTTTCTATGAGGAGAGCCGCAACGGGCACAGGATCATTGGGCATGGAGGAGACACGATTTATTTTCACAGCGATCTCCATCTCGTCCTGGACGCAGGGTTTGGCTTTCTTGTTTCCTATAACAGCGCCGGCAAGGGTGAGATCAGTGCGCGCTCCGCTCTTTGGGAGCATTTCATGGATCGCTACTTCCCTTACACTCCGCCCCAGCCTACGTCTGTTGCCAACGCCTCGGCTGATGCTGCCGCGGTCTCAGGCTATTACATCAGCAGCCGCCGTTCCGATAGCACTTTCCTAAAGGCCCCCGAGCCCTTTGGAGAAGTGCATGTGACGGACGGACTCGACGGGACGATTGCCATTCAGCCGTTCAAAGACTTTCGCGGCGAGACCATGAAGTGGAAAGAAATTGGCCCCATGCTGTTTCGCGCCGTGGATGGCCAGGATCGAGTTGCCTTCGTACACGATCAAAACGGACGTCTCGTGATGGCAATCGACTTTCCCGCCATTGTCTTCCAACGAACTTCCTGGCAAGATGCCACTCCCTGGAACCGCTTTCTGCTTTTGTCCAGTCTTTCCATTCTGGCCCTTACCCTGGTGTTCTGGCCGGTGGCGGCCTTTGTTCGGGCCCACTATAGGAGCCGGCTGGAATTGTCGTCGCAACAACAACGCTTGCGCGTGATTGTCCGTCTTGTGTGCTTGCTCGATATTGTTTTTGCCATTGGCATGGTGCTTACTCTCGGCGGAGATGATCCTACAACCTTGCTGAGTGGCAAGCTTGATTCACGGTTGTTCTTCTTCCAGGGAATCGGGCTTCTGGGAGTCTTTGGCTCTTTAGCGGTGATCTACGCCACCATTCGCTCTTGGGGAGAACGGAATTTGTGGTTCTGGGCAAAAGCATGGAATTTGTTGGTCATGCTGGCATGTATCGGGCTGGCATGGTTCGCGATCCACTGGAACCTGGTGAATTTCAATATGAGCTACTGAATCGGGAACGAACTCCTGGCTTTTCTAGCCGGAGTGAAAATTCCGACAAATCTGGGTAAATCTTGATAGTGAGTAGTTTTTCTAGCGAGTAACGAAAACAAGCTTTAAGCCCCACTCATATACAAAACCGTGCATTTTGTGTCGGTTTTCAAATATAATTGGGGCATGGCTTCCCTCGATAGATATCTTGACGACCTACTCTCACGTGGTCGAGCCTATTTCTCCAAGGACGAGGCTTGGGATGCGCGGCACCAGTCCTCCGAGGCGTTCTCCACTGCTGCGAGGCGATTGATAAAGAAGAGCCGCTTGACCAGCCCCAGACGGGGTTTCTACCTGATTGTTAAACCCGAAGACTTAGTGACAGGTGCGCCAGATCCTGCGCGCTGGATCAATCCTCTAATGAGGCATTTGGCCCTCGACTATCGGATATCCCTACTGCGGGCTGCCGCCTTCCACGGTTCCTCGCATCAGGCGGCGATGGTCTTTCAGGTTGTTGTACCGAAACAGCTTCGGTCATTCGCTATCGGACGCCATAAAATCCAGTTCGTTTATCAGGCTCCCAAGGCATTCGCGAGGACCAACCAGCCCGACTGGCTCGACCACATAAAAACCGATGCTGGGTTTGCCAAGGTGGCTGGCATCGAGCTGACACTGCTGGATTCCATCCGCTACTTCCACAAAGCGGCAGGCATCAATGGGGCGGCGCAAATCATCCACGACCTGGGGCGGAAGGCCAACCCGGGTAAACTCTTTAAGGCTGCATCTGCGTATGAGAACTCGGCTGTTCGACGCTTGGGCTATCTGTTGGATCATTTTGGTCATGAGCGCCAGGCAAATGCTCTACTCTCCTATGCAAAGAAGGCCAAGTCTATGAAACCCCTGGATCCCTCGGTTAAATCCCTGGTTGAAGCCTTGAATGAGCCGCTCGAAAACAACTCCAAATGGATGCTTATCATTAACGAAACTGTGGAGATTGATTTTTGATCCCGGCCAGCTATATTCAAGAGTGGAGCACTAAGACTCCCTGGCCGGATTCGAGGCAGGTGGAGCAGGACCTCATTATATGCCGTGCCTTGTGCGACCTCTTCAATGATCGTTTCCTTGCGCCGAAGATCGCCTTCCGTGGCGGCACTGCTATCAACAAGCTGCTCTTTCGGCAGCCATTGCGTTATTCGGAGGACATCGATTTGATCCAGGTGCAAGGGGAACCCATCGGTCCCACGGTGGACGCGATAGAAAATGCGCTCTCATGGCTGGGCAAATTCAATTGGAGAAAAGCAGAGCACTCGATTCATCTGATATTCAAGTTCGCGCCGGAAGCGGATGCGGCAGCAGCAGTCAAATTCAAAGTTGAAATCAATACTCGCGAGCACACAAGTCTCTACAGTCTTAAAAAATATCCCTTCGGGATGGAGAGCAATTGGTACAAGGCCGAGACGAAAATTGCGTCTTTCGAGCCCGAGGAACTTTTTGGAACAAAGCTACGTGCGCTGCTGCAAAGACGTAAGAGTCGCGATCTCTTCGACTTGAATCAGGGCCTGACCCAACTGTCGATGGATTCCGACAAAATAATCGCCTGTTTTGAACACTACCTAGCTTTACAGGGAATGTCCATCAATCGAGCATCTGCCGAACAGCGCATGTTGCAAAAGCTTAACAAGAGCTTGACCGAAGATATCTCTCCGCTGTTGCCAGTTGGCATCACCTTCACGGAAGACGAAGCAATCAATGCGTTCGGAAAGATTTGGTTTGAACTCATCGCCCGCATCAAGGGAGAACCTTGGAAGCTGTCCGAGAAAGCGATCGAAACCATCCGCAAGGAAAACAAGCCGACTTTTCTTCAAAAACCTATTGGATGAAGCCGGGTTCATCTTGCTTTTCCCACTATCAACGTCAAATCATCGGCCTGCTCGCCGGGGCTGAACTCCTGTACACGGGCCATTACTTGTTGCAAGATCTGGGAAGCTGGAAGGTCCTTGTTCGCCCGTAAGACTTGCAAGAGTCTTTCCTCGCCGAACTCTTCCTCTGCCTGGTTTGCTGCTTCGGTTATGCCATCGGTATAGATGGCAAGAATGTCGCCTGGTTCAACCTGAATTTCAGCAACCACACAATCCCATTGCTCAAAGAGGCCTAAGACCGTCACCGTGCTATGGAGGCGCTCTACATGGCCATTCGCCCGCACCAGCAGAGCCGGATTATGACCGCAGTTGGCATAGCAGAGCCGCCGCGTCGCGTCTTCATATAAGCCGAAAAACATGGTCGCGTAGTGGCTGCTTTCTGTGTTTTTAAAAAACAATCGATTGACCGACGATAGAAGCTGCGCCACGTCTCGGTTGGCGACTGCGTACTGGCTGCGCAAATTTGCCTGGAGATTAGCCATGAGCAGCGCTCCGGAAATGCCCTTTCCCGCGATATCAGCCAATACAAAACCCACTTTGCCGGGACCAACGTCGAGAAAGTCGTAGTAGTCTCCGCCCACGGCACGCGCTTGAACGCATGCGCCCGAATAATCCAAGGTCTTCAGAGGAGGCATTTCCTGGGGCAGAAGCTTGCTTTGCACTTCACGCGCGATTTGCATTTCCTGGGCCGCGCGGCGGTCAGACTCGATGCGCCCGGCCATCTCCTGCGCCAGTTGAATACTTTCAAGCGCCACGCCCGCTTGGCTGGCAACCGAGCCGAGCAGAAGTTCGTCCTCCTTGGAATACGGCTCTTCAGAGAGCCGTGGTCCCAAAACAAGAAGCCCCATCAGTTCCGTGGACCTGCCCAGCACCGGAACCAGGCATTCCGGATGCAACGGGAGAAGCTTTGAAATCAGCGACACTTGATCGATATCAGGATTCACTTCCAACGGCTGTCCGTATCGTGCCAGATCAGCGAGACCTGGCGACGCTGCGGGGATTTCCCTCAACCCAGGAGGAATGCCCCCGGTCGTAGCTTGTGTTTCCAGAGACCCATGGTCAGATTTCAGGTAAATCACCAATGAGCTGGGATGGAGAGCCAGGCTCAAGTGTTGTTGCAGCAAAACCGCCAATTCCTCTTTGTTATTGATGCTGCGAACTTTTTGGGCCAAGTCCTGGAGAATGGTACGCGCATCGTAGGAGCCGCGAAAGAAAGCCCGATCAATGCTCTGCGTGGCATGTCGCAGTCCGGGAGCGGAAACCCAGGCCAGTACAAGCCCGAAGCCCATTCCCACGGACATGGCAATCTTCGGGTCAGTCTGGAACAGCTTGGAAAATGCCACCACAATAACTACGTCGACGGCAGACGCGACCAGCAGGACCAGCAGTGCAAAGCCTCGTCTCACCAGAAGGTACCTGGCGCTACGCCGCAGCAAGACGGGAATCTCCAGTACCCGGTGCTTTACCACGGCATAAGCGAAGCACACGGGAAACAGGCTCAGCAGAAATATGTCAATAAAATCCAGCCAGAATGGCGGGCGGTACGAAGCAAAATCCCCCAACAGCTTCATGAGTGAGGCGGGAGTAATGCCGATGAATGCTCCCCAGAGAATCACGCGAATTTTGCGCTTGGCTTCCACATTGGGAGCACGCAGTGAGTTGAATGCCAGAGAGGTGAAGCCAAGGACGACGGTTCCATAGATAAAAGTGAGCATCAGGTTGAGGGCAACCCTCGGGCCAAGATGCTTCACCAAGATGGGGCCCGGATGTGGGTTCCCGTAGTTGAGTCCGAATAAACTGAAGACGACGGCCAGCCCCAGGAGTAACCATTTGAGCCACGGCAACCGGGAATCAACCGGCGATCGAGCGGGAAAGACAGCGAAGAAGAAATAGAAGAGCGACGCCAGCAGTCCTTCGAAGATTGCCCGGTATCCCAGGAGGAAGTGTCGCATTCCGCCAGTCAAGGCCCAGAATGCTTCAGGAGCATTGGAGACCGCGATGAACCCTGCAAACATCAGCGCGAGCAACCATGCGTTGCGGTCGTCCAGACGCATGAAGAGCACCGCCAGCCCTACAAACAGGAAAGCCAGAGGGTAGGAGCCCAGGATCTGCTGCGCTGTCCATTTTGCCCGCGTTGAGGCCAGCTCAGAGTTGGGGCAAAGGACAACCTGCGCCGCCATAGTCCCTGGGTGGCCAGGGCGCTCAAAGCTGAGAGATACTGTGTCCCCAGGGTGCCCTGTCTGGCGTATGACAGCGAACACATGTGGATTCGATGTCTGCCCCAATCCATTGATGGCCAGCACCCGGTCTCCAACTTTCAACCCAGCCTGTTGTGCCGGGCCATTGGGATGAATGGAGATGACTGTCAACGTACCGTCTGGCAAAACATTTACGTCGATTCCAACATCCACCCGTGGCTGCTGGCGGATGTAGTACATCCAAGAAAAGCTATAGACGGCAGTGGCTGCGGCGAGGATGACTGCAAGGACAATCAGAACAGCCCGCAACGCCGGTGTGCATCTGCGCCCAATGGCAAACCTCGAAAATGGTTTGCCCTGTGGCGCAACTTGAATTTCTTCCGTCATGGCAATTCGTTGGTCCTGCTCGGAAGCCCGAAATCCTCGGAAAGATTGAATTATAATTCCAATCTCTATGACCGACCGATTCCGTTATTACCTGCGCGTTCGCTACGGAGAGTGCGACGCCCAAAAAGTTGTGTTCAATGCCCGCTATGCCGACTACGTAGATATCGCGGTCATGGAGTTCCTGCGCTCTATGGGCTACGAGCAAGATCTGGTGGATGGCGCCATCGACTATCAATTGGTCAAGCAGACCCTGGAGTGGAAAGCGCCGGCCCGGTTTGACCAAGTGCTGGAAGTTTCCATGTATGCGAAACATCTTGGCAACACTTCGTTCACGCTGGCTGCCGATTTTCGCATTGCGGGCGAGGAGCGAGTCATCGTGACCGTGGAAACCGTTTATGTGCTGGTGGAGCACAAAACCCTGGCCAAAAAATCGCTGCCAGACTACCTGCGCGCCTCCCTGGAAAATGGAGCTAAGGGAACAGTCGTGGATCATGCGGGATACCTCAGCGAATCCCGTCTGCACCAGACAACGACTAATGTTTCTTGACGATACTGTCGCGGATGATTACATGAATTTTTTTCAACTCGGATTGACGATTTGCCTGCTTCTTTTTTCCGGTGGCCATGCGCAAACGGGATCACCGGCTCCCATTGCAGTTCAGGAGAAAACCCACATGACTCAGCACGCCAGCGGACCATTCGATGTGAAATTGTCGCCTCAGAAGCCGGATAGCGAAGTGGCCCAGGCCGCGAACCTCGGACGAATGACCATTGACAAGCAGTACCACGGTGATCTTGAAGCCACCAGCAAAGGTGAGATGATTGCCACCCAGACCGAGGTAAAAGGTTCAGCCGGTTATGTAGCGATGGAGCGCGTGACCGGAACGCTTAGGGGCAAGAAGGGCGGCTTCGTGCTGCAACACAGCGCCACAATGACCCGAGGGACTCCCAACTTATCGATCATCGTGGTGCCCGATTCCGGTACAGGAGAACTCAAAGGTATCTCCGGGAAGATGAACATTATCATCGCGCCGGATGGCAAGCATTCTTACGAATTCGATTACACGATTGAATGATTTGTCGTTGGCCTAGTAGATGCACTGAGGCGTCAAGCTCAGCGGCCTGCTCTTAAAGATTGAGGACTCTAGAATCGAGAGGATCGAAGCCGGCTCTGTGGAGGAACCGGCGACTTCAGTTTCAAACAAGTTCGTGTTCTGCGGCGTGCTTTTGGGCCAATCGCGTTACCGGCGAATGTGAACCTGGGAAAAGGGAATTCCGCTCGTGAAAGCTTGGCCGGTTACGCCCTCGCCTGCATAATCTACCCTTCTTCGAACGGCACTGGCGGAAATGGATTGACACCGAACTTCTTGAGCATCATGTCAGCGGTTTGCAGCGCCCCTTCTACCCAGCCCTGAGCATCGGTTCAATTCATCTCTGCGGCACTCTGCGTTCTCTTGCGTCCTCTGCGGTAGTCTTTTGATTTGGCCCTTAGTGTCCTGGGCGGTGAAATTGGTTTTGGTTACTCTGCCTTGTTGCTAATCTTACAAATGAACGGATACTGCCGATCGTCAATGATCGGTTCAATGTCGAAGAAATCATTCAGCACCGACTCGGCTGTGCAGTAAGCGCCTTCCACCCAGGCCTGATCGTTGGAATAGGCTTCACCCACGATAAAGATATCGGCATCGGCGCCTTCAACGAGCTGCGACGGCTTTCTGATCTTCTGCTGCACGTCTGCAATATCGTAATGGGCGGCCCAGGCGTGATATCCGGCGTTGAAGGGCGGCAATGACCAATCCATGTAGGCTGCTTCTTTAGGTTCGGGCACGTAGCTGTAGTCGGAATTCGGTCCAAAGTGCAGTTCGGCGAGTTGCTTGCGCAGCATCTTGACCATCTTCGGCGGCACCTTTCGTGGCCCTTTCAGGGTCTGCAGGTCCTCCGAGGTTGGAATATGCTGTTGTTGTTCCGGCCCTAGTTCCAACTCGCGCCAAAAGGTGGTGAAGGTTTCGTCGTCGTAGCTTGCGAGCATTCCATAAATGGGTTCGCCGCTTTGGTCCGGCGCATTGTTCCCAAAATAGACAGCCTGGCGTATCGGGGTATCGGTCACGCTCGGCCCAATGGTGTTTCGCCGGGCTGCGGCCAGTAGTTGCTCTTCTTCTTTTATGGTAAGTCTTTCCTGGATGAGTTCTTGCACCTTGTTGATGAAATCAGCAGTGGAAGCGAACGGAACTTCGATGATGGGCTGAAAGGTCTTGAGATATTTTTCTGGGAACCCTGCTTTCTTGAGTTGCAGAATCACCACTTCGGTTACGACATAACCAGTGAGCTGCGCGGGATATGCTGCTTTCGTGATCCACCACGGATCGTCGAAGAACATTCCTACTTTATAGGAAGGCTGCATGATGGCCGCCTCCAGGTACAAATTGACTTTTGAGTGGTTCAGCACATCCACGCCGTCGTGCTCCTCGAAGCGGCAGCCTTGGGCCACAAGTTCGAGTGAATGACGTGGCATGGCCAGCCAGGCGGCGTCAGTCGTGCTGGAACCCGCTTTTTTCCATGGATTCTCACGGGTGGCATAAGTGTAGTGGACTACCTTGTTTTTTTCATGGATGGAGCGGAGGCGGGTGTTAGGAGAATATTTGAAATTCACTCCTTTGTCTTTTGCCAGTTTCACAATGGCTTCAAACAGCGCATGGAACATACCGGAATAGCCGATGGTAAGAGTGCTGTACTGAGTGCCCGGCGTAAACTCGTTGTTGGATTGAAACGCCACGGCAGCATTCCAGTTGATTACGTTTGAGGTGTATCCGTTTCCGTCAGCAGAATACTGGTAACCCTCCGACCCAAGCTGATCGTACATCAGGTTCCAATATCCAATATCTTTGAGCAGATCACCTTTCTGGAATATCGAGGATTCGGGAAGTTCCGCAGTAATTCGCCCGTGCTGATAGAAGTCATCCCACTCGATGCGGGTTTGCGGTCCGGTCGTGCTTGTAACAGCCAAGCCTTCCACGATCGAGAAACCCTGGTCGGGCGATGTGTCGGCGCCAAAATGGTCCACGTGGTAAGGCGCCGGATTGCTCGAAGAGAAGTCATTCAGGTACATGTTCTTAGTCCGCAAGTAGAACAATGGATTGGTGGACTCGTTGAAGGGCACCGAATACTTGTCGAGGCCAAGTTCGGAAATTACCGTAGTGACCACGCGATGTCCTGTCGCCTTGCCATCATTTGCGTTTTTGGCCTTGGAATCCCATTTCGCATAGCGCATGCCACCGAGTTCCACGTAGGATTTGGTTTTGTCGTTCTTATAGTGCCAGGTGCAAACACGAGCGCCGGGCGCGCGAGTCCCTGGGTGTGCTTTAGAGAAGTCATACTTCCCCCAGTCGAACAACTCCAGCGTGTCGCCTTGGGCAAGTTGTCTGGACTTTCCCTTATCACTCTTAGCCTTGCCACTGAGCAACCGCCATGCTGTATAAAGCCCGGACGCTCCAGCTCCGAATATTGAATAAGTCTTTGTCTTCATGATGATCCCTTTCTTATGAATCTCTTTAATCCTTACTCTACCCAGCACTGACGTGCTGGACTCAACAATTACACCCCCTGCCGGGACTTCAGTAAACCGAATCCGCGTATATCCGCATAATCCGCGATAGGGTTTTGGTGGCAGCTAGCCGGCTTTACTTAAGGGCTTGAAGTAAATGTGTCCCAACTTAAAATGCGAAATATCAAACGGGGTGTGCCCGTCGAGAGCCAGATCGGAAAGTATCTTGCCTAGAAGTGGAACAAATTTTCCCGCCCAGCCCGTAGCATAGAGCACGATGCTCTCATGATTGGGTACGTACGGAGGCGCAAAGTCTATCAGTAGTTCTTTGTTGGGAATCTTGCTGAGGGCAACCATGCACGTTGAGGTGAAATGCGGCGTTGGATCGAGGCCGGTCATGTGGTCTTTGACCCAAGCTGCGGTAAAAGCCAGTTCTTTAGGATTGGGAACTAAACTGCGCTGCCCCGGAGAGCTGAGCGGCTGAATCACAAAGTCCGAGGCCACGCGCACGTACCCCGGATAATTCCAGGACACCTCGGGAAAGCCATAAAACTGATTGCCATTTTCCCCCACTGGATTCTGAAACACGAACCAAGTCGGGTACTGAATATCGGGATGCTGCTTTTTATAAAAGGCGGAAGCCATATTCCAATACGTGGCCTCGATATAGAAGTCGAGCAGATTGATCACACTGTTCACGTAAGGCCCGGGCGTAATGACCAGCTTTTCCGACACAAACGTGCCCAGCGGGCAGGTGACTTCGAATTTCTTCTGTTTCTCCTCGATGCGCGTGACCGGAGCTTCGTCTTTCATCGTGACAAAGGGTGATGCCAGGTTCCAGTCGTAGAGAGTCTTAATCGTGGCTTTAAGATCAATGCTGGCCCCATCAGCCTGGAATAAACCGGTATACGTGGAGGGCAGATTCTTGAAATGGTATTCGCTCTCTATCTGAGCGGCATCGAGCGTGGTATAAGGCACGTGCTCGGCCGTGAGCGCTTTCTCCGCCTGGCCAATGTTGCCTTCGGTTGAATGGACATTCGGATCGCCAAACCAGAGCGTGCCGACTTTATCTCTGAGCTGGACAGGTGTAAGCGACTGAAGCTCATCCCAGAAGGGAATGGACTGCTTCACCAGCTTCACCATGTAC
>DASZEU010000572.1:0-7450 GCA_035940535.1 Candidatus Angelobacter sp. | reverse complement strand
GATCGGTATGATCGTACTGCATGAATACCTTGGCGTACGTGAATGGATGGCGCTTGTGCTGGTGAGTGTGGCCGCGCTTGGTGTCACATACCAAAGCTCAGGCTCGCGCAGATGAGATAGGTTGCGTTCTGAGGCATGGCTTTACGATACAGCATGCTGTCTAAAAATTGGAATCTTCAAATAATTAATGGTCGGTCGGAATCTGGTTAGCGAATTCCAAGATTTACAAGCTGATGCTCAAGCAGACCGTGGAATCCCTTCTTCCATCTCAGGTTACGGTTAATATCTTATTACAAATCAATAATTTATAAAGATTCAACCACTATTCTGGAGAGCTCCTCATTTCTCCAAGCTGGTTCCGATTTTGGAACGAGAGAGTTTTTTATCGAAAAATTATGTTGACATGAGCTCTGAGTGGCAATACTATGCCGCAACATTATTAAAATTTACTAATTATGGAGACCCCGTCATGCACTCTGTGAATCGGACAGTAATGGATTCTGAGGCAGTAACCTTGGTTCACTCTGCGCTCCCCACAAATCAGGCCACCTTGAGCCAGCCTCAAGAGACCATCAGCAAAGGCATAGTAACGATCAACTCCTGGAACGAATGGGACCCTCTGAAACACGTGATCGTCGGCCGGGCTGACGGTGCGGTAGTACAAGCGCCGGAAATAGCCGTTCAAAGAGATTGGCCTGAATACGGCTTCCCGTTGGGTTCGCATGGACGTATCCCTCAGCACATGGTGGACGCTGCCAATGAGCAGTTGGACAACTTGGCCGCCATCCTGCAAAAGCGCGGGGTGAGGGTTGATCGTCCAGCCCCGCTCGATTTCAGCCAGACCGTGATGACCCCTGATTGGGTCCAAGAGTCCATGTTCGGGTGCATGCCGCCCAGGGATGTGCTCTTGGTTGTGGGCAACGAGATATTGGAAGCCACGATGTCATTTCGAAGCCGATGGTTTGAATATCTGTGCTATCGCCCGCTCGTAGAGCATTATTTCCATGCTGACCAAAATATGAAGTGGGAGGCCGCGCCCAAGCCCAGACTCACGGACCGATCGTATAAATCAGGCTTTTGGCAGGAATATAACAGCCTGCCGCTGGATGAGAGATTGCACAAGGTGCGCCAAAATGATCTGTTGCTGACCGAAACCGAGCCGCTCTTCGATGCCGCCGATGTTTCCCGCTTTGGAAAAGATTTATTCGTTCAGCTCTCCATGGTTACCAACCGCAGTGGCGTCCAATGGCTGCGCAAGCATTTTCCTGAGCATCGGATACACGAAGTCATTTTTGATGAAGATGGCCCCTTCCATATTGATGCGACCTGGGTGCCCCTTAGGCCGGGATTGGTCCTGCACAACGGTGAGAGAGCAGCCAGTCCCGAGTTGATCAAATTCTTCCATAAAAATGACTGGGATGTTGTTGAAGGCGCTCAACCTGCCAAGACTAAAACAAATTTGCCTCCTCTTTGTTTTTGCAGTCAATGGCTTTCGATGAATATGCTTAGTTTGGATCCTAATACTGTTTTTGTCGAGCAGAGTGAAACGGCCCAGATGGAGCTTCTGTATCATTTAGGTCTTGAAGTCATACCAGTTCCATTTTGGGACGTTGCTCCATTTGGCGGAGGCCTCCATTGTTCGACCATTGATGTGTTCAGGGCCGGGACATTGGAAGATTACTTTCCTTCACGAGTCGGCATCTTTTGAGACACCATACAAGAGATGCCCTCGAAATTTGGAAATGCTGACTGAAAACCTGCTTCAGCATGAATAAGGGGAGCCTGATTCTGGCTCTCCATTTTTTTTGCAGCCGTTATACACTTCCTCTATGGAATGGTTCGAAAGCGAAGAATTTTGGCAGGATTTTTATTCCTTCATGTTCTCTCCGGAGCGGTTTGCTGCGGCCAAGGATGAGGTCAGCCGCATCATGGAGTTGACCCAATGTAGCCGAGGCAGCCTGCTCGATCTCTGCTGCGGCCCCGGACGACATGCCGTGGAGTTCGCCCAGCGCGGATTTCAGGTCACTGGAGTCGATCGCTCTCCGTTCCTGCTGAATCGGGCACGCGAGCACTCATCTGCATCGGGTATTGCGATTGAATTAATCAAGGACGATATGCGGACCTTCGTTCGTCCTGGTGCGTTCGATCTGGTCTGCAATCTGTTTACGTCGTTTGGATATTTCAAGGACGAGAATGAGGATCTTTGTGTCCTGCGCAACATCCATCAGAGCCTTAAAGATAAGGGAGTCGTTGTCATTGATGTTATCGGCAAAGAGCGGCTGGCGCGAACCTGGCAGAGCGCAATATGTTCGCCGCTCGCAGACGGATCACTGCTGCTCCAGCGTCCTCAACTGCGCGCCGATTGGTCCCGCATACTCTCGGAGTGGACCTTAATTAAAGACGGTCGCACGAAAAGCTTCAGCTTTGAGCACACGATCTATTCAGGACGTGAACTCAAAGACCGCTTGTTGAGCAGCGGATTTCAAAAAGTGCAGTTGTTCGGCGACCTGCAAGGCTCTCCCTATGGTCTCGATTCATCCCGGTTGGTAGCCGTAGCCCACAAGTCTGCGTCCTGATCGATGTCCTTCAGCGCAAAAATCAGTCGGACTTCAGCCTAGTGTCACTTACTTTTTGTCGGTTGAGCATAATTTCTCCCTTTAAAATGCGCTGTCATCCTGAGCGCAAGCGAAGGACCCCGAGAATGCATAAATATTCCACGTCAGATTAAGAGGCAACTCGGCAGCGCTCGATTTTTCCAGCAGTAGCCAGTCACTGACTTACAGAAGCGGCAATCAATGATTAGGGCTTTAAAGGGCCAATACCGTCACTGAAGGAGATTGAAAGTTCTATATTGAGTGAGCCCCGAAGCGGGGCGGCACATCTTGGATCATGCGGCACAGTGTTACGCCACGCTCCCGAGGTGCCGGGGACTTGGTCGCCACTCTCCCTTTTTGGAGCACTGTAAACAAAAGGGCTCTCGCGACCAAATAAACTTTGCAAGTCTTTACCAGGCGTCCGTTCTGTACCATGGATAGGTCTGTCATTTTTAAGGAAGGATCTTTGTGAAGACTACCCCGCTTCTTTGCTGGATCTCGATCGCTCTCGTCTGCGGCCTTCAGGCCCAAACATCAGTTTCCAAACCGCCATCTGCATCAGAGTTAGAAGCAATCTCTGCCAGGGGTCGCGCGCTGTCTGAATACGATGCAGCGGCCTGGCATGCAACCGACGCTGTACTGGCGCTCAAACCGGCGCGAGGCGAGATTGAAGGCTTCATCGGCAGAAAAACGGATGCTGGCTGGACCGTGGCGTTCGGGCATTTCAACCAAGCCAGGACGGTTTACCTGATTACTTATGAGGCGCAACAGGGAAGTACTCTCACAGATTTCAAGGCCAAAAAATACGAGCCGCCCCAGGAGAACAGCGACTTCTATCTGTGGGCGGCAAAGGCGCAAGAACTAGTGAGACCGGAGTTTATGCGCGACATAAAGCCCGAGCGCCGCTACAATCTTGCGACTCTGCGTGCGCCGGAGGGCGAATGGTACGTCTATGCATTGCCCGCACAGACCGACGCCAGGGTGCTTCCTTACGGTGGGGACATCCGTTACACCGTCTCCGCTGATGGCGCCAAAATCACAGGGAAGAGGCAGATGCACCAGTCCGTCATCGAAGAAAAATTGATGGAATTGCCGCAGTTCGGATTCCACACTCACATATTGAGCGATACGCCCGAAGACAGCGATATTTTCTACGCACTGACCCGCAAAGCCAGCGAGGGAGAATGGATCGCTACGGGCAAATACATTTATGAAATTAAGCCTGGAGGCGCGCTTCATTACCTTGGTGAAACTGACAAAATTGTGAAGGACCTGGAGCAAGGCAAATTTGAAAAAGCCCCAGGTGCATACAAGCCGATGATGCTGGCATCGTTGAAGCGCCTGCTTGCCAGCCAAGCGGCTGCGAATCCTCTGGAGGCATTTACCACTCTCAGCGGCGTCCGTTGCCAGGAGAAAACAATCTGGCTGAAGTTTTCTTCAGGGCTTCGCAATACGACCGATAAAACGATAATCCTTTACAAGAACCCACTTCAGAATTCAGTCGCGCGATTTGCCGCAACTAAGGCGGACCTAGACGCCGGTAAGTTTGAACCACTGATTTTCTTTTCCATAGAGAAGATTGATTTCACCTCTGACAGCGCATTCATCGCTTTGGGCCCCGGCATGTCGTATCAGCAGGAGCGGGAGTATCCGATCAAGGGCCTTGACCTGGCCGGCAAGGCCGCCGTGCAGTTCTTGTTCATTACTTTGCCACCTGGCAATGAGAAAGAAATGGACACACAACGCACACGCTGGGCGGAGCGAGGCACGCTCTACACCGAAAAGGTGCCAGCGGAGCCGGCTGAACTCATCATCGACCCCAATATTTTGAAAAGTTGCGGACGAAAGTAGCGGTTAACCGTGCAATTCGTGCGCACGGTTTGTGATTCGTCCATCTATACCACCAGGACGAAGGAGCGAGCCGCTGCACAGCATTGCTTTGCATTGGCTCCGCCGCCCTCGACAAAGCTGTTCGATTGATGTGGTGGATCAGAATTGGCCGGATGGCCGATTGTTAGTCGTGAAAGAAATCGGTCTTCATATCGGGATCGTGTGTCCCAATGAAGGTCATGATGGGAGTATTCAAGACAATGGTGCTGCCGCCGCTTACCTGCTCGATCTCTTTTGGCGTCAACGTGCGGGCGCCCATGCGGCCCAACACCCTTTTGGCTTCTCTATGGCTCAACATCTTTGCTTTCCTTTCTAAAGCTGGCCAGCCTTGCAGCAGGTTGGCCAAGCCGTTCTTTCGTTGTGGTGTATCAGAATGTCATCTTAGTCGTTAAAACAATCTGGTTGCACATCCGGGTCGTTCGTCCCAATGAAGGTCATGATGGGAGTATTAAAAACAATGGTGCTGCCGCCGCTTACCTGCTCGATCTCTTTCGGCGTCAATGCGCGGGCGCCCATGCGGCCCAACACCCTTCTGGTTTCTCTATTGCTTACCATCTTTGCTCTCCTTTCAAGGCCCGACCAGCGCTATAGCCGTTTGGTCAGAGAGCAAATTATCGACCGAAATCCAATGAAATGCACTACCACAACTAGAAATATTTTGTGAACTTCCTATTTTGGGAAACCGATAAGGTCGCTGACCGCTAATAAGTGCCTATCTTGCAGCTCCAGAATCCAAATCAAATTCTCTCTGCGGGCCTCTGCGCTTCTCTCGCGTCCTCTGCGGTGAGCTTTTGACTTTCCTTGGCGGTGAACTGGTTTGTTCCAGTCCATTCACCACAACTGCTTGCCCCACTCCAGGGTCTCCCGCAACTGTTTCTTCAGGATTTTGCCGCCGGGGTTCCTTGGCAGAGTCTCTGTCCGCAGCACCAGGTATTGCGGCACCTTGAAGTCGGCAAGATGTTGGCGCGCAAATTGCAGGATATCGCTGCTCTCGGCGCTGGTGCTCGGCTTAAGTACTACGGCTGCGCCAACTTTTTCGCCCATCATCTTATCGGGCACGCCGACCACTGCCACCTCAAAGACTGCGGGATGCGCGGCCAGAGCGTTTTCCACCTCAACGCAGTAGACGTTTTCTCCGCCGCGATTCACCATATCTTTCTTGCGATCGACAATCTGGACGAATCCCTGTTCATCCAGACGCGCCATGTCGCCGGTGCGCAGCCAGCCACCGGCAAAGGTCTCGGCAGTTGCTTCCGGCTTGTTCCAGTATCCCTTGACTACATTTGGACCGCGCACCAGTAGTTCGCCTACATCGCTGCCGGGCATCACGCCATCGAGCTTTAAATCGACAACCGGGCAGGCAAAGCCCACGGTCTCAGGACGCAGGCGGGCGTACTCATGGGGAAGGAAAGTGGCGACCGAAGAGGTCTCGGTCAATCCGAAGCCATTGCCAACGCGAGCATTGGGAAATGCCTCGATGATGCGGCCTACCAGGTCGGGCGCAATGGGTGCTCCTCCATAACTCACGCGGATGATGGCCGAGGTGTTGATCTCGCGGAAGTAGGGCTGGTTGATGGCCAGCCAATAGATTGCCGGCACTGAGGTAAGAGCGTTGATGCGCTCCTCTTCAATCAGCTTCAAAAAGCTTTGCACGTTGAAGGCGGGCATGATCACGGTCGCGCCGCCGCCCTCGCAGGAGACCAGGAATTGGCTGTTGCATCCGGTCACGTGGAAGAGGGGAACCGAGACCAGGGTGCGCGTGGTTCCGTCAAAAGGCAGAAGGCTCACGCGACGGGCGTTCTCGATGTTCGACAAAAAGCCCTCGTGCGTGGTCATCGCGCCTTTGGGGAATCCGGTGGTGCCGCTGGTATAGAAGATGGCCGCGACATCTTTTTGCTCCAGGTTCTCGACCACCACGCTATTTCCTTGAGGCAAGGGTTCACCCGGCAGGTACACATATTTGCTGCCGGAGTCCTTCACAACATAGTCAATCTCCGATTCTGTAAACCGCGTATTCACAGGTACGGCAACGGCCCCGGCCATCTGGATAGCAAAAAAAGCGATGCACCAATCGGCCCCATTCGCCAGACGGATTGCCACGCGGTCCCCAGGCTGAATGCCCAAGGCGCGCAAGCCGCCTGCGGCCTTGGCGGACCGGTCCCAAAGCGCGCGATAGTTGAACCGCTCGCCACCGGCCTCGACCACCGCTTCATTGGTGGGCCATTTTTCGACCGTGCACCGCAACATCTCCAGCAGTGACCGTGGACGGGTTTGGTAGCGGGCAATGCCATCGGCCCCACGCACAATTCCTGATTCGTCAAACGGATGAATAACGCTGCTCAATAGGCCCCCTGCCGTTCAAAGATTTTTCTAGGATTGGCGACCAGCATGGTCTGCAACTGCTCGTCGGTCACGCCCTGCTGCTTCAATGCGGGAATTACATCGTTGTGGATATGAAGATAATGCCAGCGCGGCAGCATCACGGGCAATGGCCGTTCCGGCAACCAATGGTTGTAGCAGGCTGCATCATGGGAGAGCACCATCTTGCCCGCATGGCCGCGCTGGCACATATCAGCGACGGTCTTCACACGGTCTTCAAAAGAAAGAATGGTATCGATGCCGAAGCGGTCCATGCCGATATACGAGCCGTTGCCGATAAGCTCTTCCAGGTAGCCGAGGTCGGTGGTATCGCCGGAGTGTCCGATCACCACGCGCGACAGATCGACACCCTCCTCGCGAAAGATCCTCTGCTGGTCCAGCCCCACCCGCCGCCGCGCATGAGTATGCGTCGAGATCGGTACTCCAGTCTTGCGATGCGCTTGGGCCGTGGCGCGTAAAATCCGCTCAACATCCTTGGTCACCCCAGGCTCATCGGTGGCGCACTTCAGGATGCCGGCTTTCACCCCAGTATCGGCAATACCCTCGTTGATATCGCGGACGAACATGTCCACGATCAACTCCGGCCC
>DASZEU010000571.1:0-3999 GCA_035940535.1 Candidatus Angelobacter sp. | reverse complement strand
TGCTTACCTCGATCCTGAGCTGAACGGCAAGGTTGGACTGTTGGAAGCATACTTGCAGAGGGCGACAACGTGGGACCAGGTCCGCCGATTTGTCTCTTCTCCGTGCGTGATGACTTTGGGAGCTTTTGTGACGCTTCTGATCATTGGAGTACAGTTGGCGAATTGATCGAGCCAAACAACCGGCGGGACAAATCAACAGGGCCGGTTATTGGCTGGACAACTCACGCATCGCCAGAGTGCGTGCTGTTTTTCAACGTCCGTAGCCAATCGATGAATGCCCGCATAGATCTGCTGACGTAATGGCGCCGGACTCGCAGGTAGCCGATGCGCCTGAACGCATCTGAATTGAGCGGGACAAGCGTGCAACCCGTTGCATGGTGTTTCGCCATTGCCGGCACCAGAGTCAGCCCGAAGTTGGCCCTCACAAGCTGAAAAATACTCTCTAGTTGGTTGGTTTCAAATACCGAGCGAAGCTCTGCCTTGGCGCGATTGCAAGCGGTGAGCACGTCGTCGCGTAAACAATGCCCCTCTTTCAGCAAGAGAAAACGCTCGTTCTGAATATGGTGCAGATGAACATCTTGCTGCCGCGACAATGGGTGACCAAGGGCGACGGCCAAAAACAAGCGTTCTCGAAACAGCTCACTGCAAATGATGTCGGGATTGCGAATGGGCAGTCCAGCCACGGCGACATCCAGGTCGCCTGATTTCAATTGATCGATCAGTTCTGACGTGGTGTCCTCGATAAACTGCAAGTCAACCTCCGGAAACTGTTCCAGAAATGATTTGACGCGTGGCGCGATCAAGTAGGGCATGATGGTCGGAATCACGCCTACCCGAAGCCTTCCCCGTATTCCCTTTTGCAAGTTGGCCAACGAGGCTTCGGCCTCGGCTACGCGCTGCAGAATGTCGAGGGCCGATACGCTCAAGGCTTCCCCATGCTCGGTCAGGCGGACAGAGCGGCCCAAGCGTTCGAAGAGCGGAGCGCCAATACCGTTTTCAAGCGCCCGGATCTGCTGGGACAATGACGGTTGGGCGATGCCCAGTTGTTCGGCGGCACGGGTGAAGCTGCCGTTGCGGACAACGGCGCAAAAGTAACGCAATTGATTGAGTTCCATAAATGTGTTCTTCAGTTGATAAACAAATTAATTCCATAGATATTCCCTATATGTAATATTAGAGCAAGTGTATTTGCCTATCCGTAAGCATGCCCTATATTAGCAAATATCGTCATGGCGACCATGATCAAAAGTCACGTCAGCAAGCGGTCTATCTCGGTTTGCATCGTTGAGAGAAACCTCTTGGCTGCGGAATATTTGGGCAGAATCCTGGAGAGAGATGCCCATCTGTCGCTGCGGACGGTCAGGGACGTGTCTGCGTTGTCCAACCTGGCGCTGGGGAAGCGCCCAAGTGCTTTGATCACTACCGAAGACGGAATGTCGATGCCCATGCCGGAATTTGTGGCTGCCTTAAGGCGTCTCTGGCCGGGCTCGGCTGTTGTTTTTGTGGCCAATCCGGAATTCGCGGGGGAAATACGCGAATTGGGCATCGAAGGGCCGATTGGCTTCGTTGCATATCACGATGTTGCTAAAAAGCTTGTTTCAACGGTCAGGAGAGTTGGCCTCGGCTTTCCTGTCTCGGACGCTGCCTTTCCGTCCGACGCCGCCGCTCCAGACAGAGCACCTCTGCTCACAATGTCGTTGATGACTCAGCGTGAGGTCCAGGTGCTGGATTTGCTTCGGTATCAACTATCCAGTAAGGAAATTGCTCATGTCTTGGATATTGCTGAAGTGACGGTAAAGTTTCATATCTCAAATATGTTTTCCAAAACACGCGTGAATAGAAGGCGCGATCTCCTGGCACTTTGCGAAGGAGCTCTTACGTATCATGCAAAGAGCGCAGATGTTTAATGATGAGCTAAGTGAAGATCTGAATGGCCTTCAGGGCGGCAATTTTGAAGAACTCGTATTGCCGCTGCTTGATCGTCTCCACAGTTCCGCTCGCTGGCTGACTGGCAACCCGGATGAGGCGCGAGACCTGGTCCAGGAAACTTTTGCCAAAGCACTGAAAGCTTTCGGTTCATTTCATGCGGGCACGAACTTTGGCGCATGGATATTCACCATCTTGCGTAACATATTCCTGAATACGCGCACTTCACTTAAGAAACAGGCTGATTGCTGGAAAGAATATGAAGCTGTCGAGGTCACCAAAGACAATCCTGAAAGGGTCCTCATCCAGTGCGCAGATACTAAACTGGTCCATGAAGCTATCGCGAAATTGCCGCCTGAGTTTCGGAAGGTACTTCTCTTGGTTGACATCGAGGAGATGAGTTATCGCGATGTTGCCGAGGTCCTGGGTCTCCCAGCCGGAACGATCATGTCACGATTGTCGCGCGGCAGGAAAAAGCTGCGCGAGCACCTGGTGAAGGCTTTGCCTTCAACCCGCCGCGGCCGGTTGCGCAAAGAACGCACCGCCGCGGCGTGATGAAGGGTGAGGAATAGTCTCATAAATCCAGAAGCGCTCTCTGCATCTGGAGCTTCGCCATCGAGAAGTCAAAGCAATTTCGAAAGTCTTCACACTGCTGGCAGCTTTCCCATGCAGATAGGTCGACATCGAGCTTGCGGTCCCTGTGACCAGCTCCCTGGCTGTTCACGCAGATCTGGAATACCTTCCCTCGCGCGGCCTGACCAAAGCGAAGATTTTCCAGATCAGGATATATCGTGCCAAAGCAGCTTTTCATAGTTGTTGCGTCTCCATTTCAACGGCTGCGACTTCCTCACGTTTTGGAAGTCTGATCTCATTGGTTTCCCAGCCAAGTCCCTGCGCTACACTAGCTCCGTAAGCGGGGTCCGCGCGCTTGAAATGCGAGATCTGGCGTTCCTGGATGTGCTCGGGAACACCCTTCATGCTGGCAACAATGTTGCTGATGAGACGTTCACGTTCGTCAGCTTTCATAAGCCGGAACAGCTTGCCCGGCTGTGTGTAGTAGTCGCCGTCCAAGCCATAGCTGTGGCGGTCCACCGAACCACCCGTGGTCCGCGGGCGCTCGCGGTACGAGGAATTCTCAACCGGGCCGTAGAAGCTGTTGGGCTCATAGTTGGGCGCGGCTCCGAAGTTTCCGTCGAAGCGCATCGCGCCGTCGCGCTGGTAGGTATGGACGGGGCAGGTTGGCCGGTTGACCGGCAGAGTATCGTAGTTGACGCCCAGGCGATATCGGTGTGCGTCCGGATAAGAGACCAGCCTCGCCTGCAGCATCTTGTCGGGTGAGTACCCCATGCCCGGCACGATATTCTTTGGCTCGAATGCAGCCTGCTCCACTTCAGCGAAGTAGTTCTCAGGATTGCGGTCCAACACCAACTCTCCCACCTCGATCAGCGGGTAGTCTTGATGCGGCCAGACCTTCGTGAGATCAAAGGGATTGATGTAATAGGTACCTGCTTCTTTCTCGGGCATGACCTGCGCCAACACGCGCCACCTGGGAAAATCTCCGTTCTGGATGGCATCGAACAGATCACGCTGAGCATAGTCGGGGTCATGGCCCCGCATTTCATCCGCTTCTTCGCGGGTGAAGTTCTTGATTCCCTGGAGAGTTTTGAAGTGCCACTTGACGTAGAACAACTCGTTCTTGTCGTTGATCAGGCTGAAGGCATGGCTGCTGAAGCCATCCATATGCCGGTAGCCGTCGGGAGTGCCGCGATCAGAGAAAAGAATGGTGACTTGATGGAGCGATTCCGGGGAAAGGGACCAGAAGTCCCACATCGCCGTGGGCGACTTGAGGTTGGTCTGCGGATCGCGTTTCTGGGTATGAATGAAATCGCCAAATTTCAGCGGATCGCGAATGAAGAAGATTGGCGTGTTGTTGCCCACCATGTCCCAATTGCCCTCTTCGGTATAGAACTTCACCGCGAATCCGCGCGGGTCCCGCTCCGTATCGGCTGAGCCTTTCTCGCCTCCCACAGTGGAGAAGCGGACAAACGCAGGCGTGCGCTTGCCAACCGTGGA
>DASZEU010000570.1:0-2845 GCA_035940535.1 Candidatus Angelobacter sp. | reverse complement strand
GCTGGGTTTCAGCCGCCGTACGGAAAGGTAATCCAGGATGCGGTCTTTAACTTTCCGGAGATCGTAGTGATCGGCATCCAGAACTTCCCACGCCTTCTTGACGTCCACCACCGTCCCGCTGGATTTCGCCCACGGCAATACGACCAGCCATTCAATGTAATTGCGGGTCACGGAATAATCGGCCGCCATAGGCGACATGCGGCCCAGGCGCGTCAATTCCTTGAGCGCTTCTTTTTTCACCTCTTCGGGCATGCCCGCAGCTTCAATTTTCTGGCGAAGGTCGTCCACATCGCGCGAGGCTTCATCCTGCTCACCCAGTTCTTTCTGGATGGCTTTCATCTGCTCACGCAAATAGTATTCGCGCTGCGACTGCTGTACCTGGTCCTGAACTTCGGTCTGGATTTTGTTGCGCAATTGCTGCACTTCCAGCTCTTTCGCCAAGTGCTTATTGACCGACTGCAAACGCCGGTGAACATCGGGCGTTTCCAGAATCTCCTGCTTGTCCTTGGTGGAAAGAAATGGCAATGAGGAAGCTACAAAATCCACCAGCCGCCCAGGCTCATCGATGTTGATGGCCACGGTCTGGAGTTCGTCGGAAAGGGTCGGTGATCCAGCCACAATTTGCTGAAAGAGGGTAAGCACATTGCGCTGTAATGCCTCGATCTCGGGCGAATGTTCAGGTTCCTGGTCAGGAATGGCCTCTACATCAGCGCGCAAGAAAGGTGTGAGCTGACTGAATTCCCGAAGTTTGGCCCGCTGCAGGCCCTCAGTAAACACAAAGAGGCTCTGGTTGGGCATCTTAACCACTTTGTGAACGGTGGCCAGCGTACCCAAATTGTATAAATCGGTGGGTTGCGGGGTATCCACACGCGCTTCGCGCTGGGCAACCACCAAAATGGTCTTCTCTTCGCCAAGAGAATTAATGAGCTGGATGGAGCTTTCCCGGCCTACCGTGAGCGGTAAGACTGCATGAGGAAAAAGTACCGTGTCCCGCACCGGCAAAACCGGTAAACCCTTATGGTTCGGAGTGACGGACACACCACCCTCGGAAACCGCCTCTGGGCTGCTGTTACGTGTTTCAGATGCCATATAATCTTATTCCTTGATATTACTACACTCAACGATATTGATGATTCTACTATAAAGAACGATGCAACCGCTTCCAACTTAAGAGGTATCTTTTTTGGCTAATCACCCTTTTCGAGGAGCCAGAGTGGGCCGGGCGGATTGTATCGTACCCCTCCCCGGCCAGCGCAAGTTCCTATTCGGCCCTGGGATATACCCCAAGTACTTTGACAAAACCGGCGATTTCAGCCAGATGTTGCAGGGCCTTCTGCATGGCTTCATCCTCGCCGCGCAGTATGTCTACAAAGAACACATACTCCCATGGCCGGCGATGCACGGGACGGGACTCGATCTTGCTAAGGTCGAGATCACGCAGAGCAAAAACGCTCAGCGCCTTGAACAAAGCTCCCGCAATGTTCTTGAGCGAGAAGACCAGGGACGTCTTGTCAGAGCCAACCGCCACCTTCTTCTTCTTGTGTACGAGGAAAAAGCGAGTAAAGTTCTCTTTTTCGTCTTCCAGTCCCCGGAGAAGAATTTCGGCCTTGTATTCAGAAGCGGCCTGGCGGCTGGCAATGGCTCCCGCATCCTGAAGCCCGTTGCTCATGAGATGTTTCACGCTTCCAGCCGTGTCGTAAAAAGCCACTGGAGAAATTTGCCGATGCTTGCGAAAAAAGTTGCGGCATTGGTCCAGCGCCACCGGATGGGAAAGCACCTGCCTGAGCCTTGATAATTTGGTTCCCGGCGACACAATAAGGTTGTGCTCAATTCGCAATCTAAACTCTTTGCGGATAAATACGTCCCGTTCCAGCAACAAGTCCAGATGTTCACCAACGGGCCCCGCTAAAGTGTTTTCAACAGGGATTACAGCACAATCCGCTTGGCCGGAGTCGAGCGCCTCAAAGACCTCCACGGACCGGCCACAAGGGACGATTCGGGCTTTGGGCACAAGCTTAACGGCTGCCTGATGGCTGAATGCTCCTCTCTCACCCTGGATCGCAACTTTCATCCCTCCAATATACGCTCGATTCAGACCAGCAGCTTTTAGGCATACTTTCTCTCGTTCCTATCCGGACCAGGTTCTTCTTCCCGTTCCTTAGTAACTTCAAAGTGCGTTGAAAATCTCGTTTTTTCCTTGCTTTACGATGGAATACTAGATGCAGCGCGAGCGGAAAAGTAGGAAAATAGAGTTAAGGAGAATAAAAGTCCATGAGAAACATCAGGTCGATCATCCTTCTATGTACCTTCATGTTTGCCCTGGGAGCTCTTGCCCAGCAACCACCCACCCAGGATGAAAATAAGCAGTCGGATCAAGGAGGCGCGGGCCATGCCAAACGCGGCCACATGCCCAGTGCAGAAGCCCAACTCAAACACCTTACCGATGTGTTGAACCTCACCGACAATCAGCAGACTGCCGCTAAGGCCATCCTCGACGATACCCATAAACAAGCAGAAACCGTGATGGCCGACAAGTCGCTCTCGCCCGAAGACCGAAAGGCCAAGATGAGCACTCTGCATGAGTCTGCGCACGCCAAGATACGCGAGATTCTCAACGACGAACAAAAGAAGAAGTTCGATGAAATGCGGGCCAGAATGGAACAACATATAAACGAGAACAAACCCAAGTAAACGGACGAACCTTTCCATCGAGACCAACGGAGGAGGCTCCTCTGCCTCCTTCCTTGCGTCCGCGGGCGGGGCAGTTTTGGAGAGTCCATTCGCACCCTCGTGGGACCCAATAAAACCAACAGGCACGGCTATACGCCAATACTGTTCGCTCACG
>DASZEU010000569.1:0-20113 GCA_035940535.1 Candidatus Angelobacter sp. | reverse complement strand
TAGGGGAACAACACAGACGCACAGGCACAATCTCCTCTTACCTCGTTGTGCTTCTGTTTTATCTGTGGTGGTAGCTCACCTTCGCGGTCTTGGCGGGCCGCGAAGGTGGGCTTTTTGGAAGAGTTTTCGGCACTGGGGGGAGTCCCCGGATTTACTGCATATATTTGTCAAATGCGGTTTCCGAACGTCTCCCCCTCCCGATCCATATACAAAATCCCAGAAAAAAACCTCACCCCCACCCCCACCACCCTAACTGTCATCCTGAGGAGCGTTCTTTGCGACGAAGGATCCCGAGAATGTCTTAGTCATAAATGCAGGCGCAGAAGGCACTTCGGCCCAACTCGATTTTTCTCTGCATCTTGATTCACCTTCTGGGATAGCAGGATCAACCGGGCCCAAGAAGTCCATAAGTACTTAATTTTCAATAAATTGAAGTGTCTCTTTGCCCTGCCATCCAGGTCTACGGCTACGGAAATAGGTTCCAGACTAAAGGCTAATGGCTAACAGCTAAGCACTTTTTTATCGGCTTTTCGGTAACGTTTCCGTTCTTTATAGCACTACATGATGGGGAACTGACGCAGAGTACTTAGGGGAACCAAGACTGGCTCCTTTTCCTCTGAGACCTCTGCCAATATGTTCTTTCCCACTGTGGAGAGACTTCTTCGCGGCCGAACTTGGCCGCGAAGAATTTTTTTTGGTTTCCAAACCAGCCAAAACTCTCTTTTTACCGCTGATTACGCTGATGAACGCTGATCAAACAAAATGCTTCGTGTTTCCGATCTCAAAATTACAAATTACAAATTTCAATTTCCCAAATGCTCCCTGATCCCTAGCCGTTTGCCCACTTCTTCCCGGACACGGCCAGCTTCTAAAGACGAACTCCAGATATATGAGCAGCGATCGCGCATGTACTCGTCCACGAAGGTCCGCGTCTTTCGCTCTTCGCGTTGCTGGGCGTATTGGGCGGCGTTGACTGCTTCGTGGATGCGGCTTTCTACCGAACCGCTTCGGCCTTCCAGTCCGCGATAATAGGCAGAGATAAAGTCATATAGCTCCTGTTTGTCTGGAACCCGCTCCATCGTACCGCCCACCATTTCATAATCTCCATATTGGGGAAATGGTCCCAGCTTAGGCGTTCCATCAGGCAGGCAATTCTCTGGGACAAACCACTGCGCCTTGTTGTAGAAGCTGGAAGGAAACCATCGTTGCAGGATCCATCCATCCAGATGTGGATAGCGTTGCTGCTCGACCAGCTTTCCCGATTCATCCCTCAATGGCTGGTTGTCATAAGGACACCCTTCGAACAAATCAAATCCGCCCCGCTCAGAGACACTAAGGCTCTCATTCCACACCTTGCCGCCAGCCACTTTCCAAACCACATTCCTAGCCAACACCAGCCGCCACATCGGTTCATCAAAGGGCGTGCGCCCGCCAATCGCGAGCAGGTAGTCTTGAATTTCCTGGGGCGCGCGTTCTACTCCACAAATGTCATATCGGGGCATTATGTAGCTCCTGGCTGCTGGTTACTAGCTCGTAGCCATTAGCCTTTAGTTCTTAGTTCGTAGTTCTTAGTCCTTGGTTGAGCGCTGGGGTGCCCCACCCTTCGCGTTTGTTGCGAAGGGTGGGGATCCCAGAAAGGCGCCGAATCGCATCAGCGTCTTATCAACACCACCCAAAAGATCCAGGGCTGAATGCTGACTGCTGACTGCTGAGTGCTTCTTAATTCCCAGCCGGCACTTTGCACGAAGTTACCGATCCCAAGCTCTTGGGGTTATCTACGTAGAACTGAATCGCATCTACGAGATAGCTCTTCTCAACTGCTTGCGGATTACCTGTGGTCGTGTCGTATTGCTGGAATACGGTTTGGCCTCCGCGGTTCTTGAACCAGAACGGAGGGTTGCCCCACTTGACCTTGCCCCAGCTTTTCACGTTGACCAGGTCCCAACGGGTTTGATCAGCGTGGAGATTGTTGATGATCTCGCGGCCATCGATCGTCATCTTCTGGAACAGGCCATCGAAGTTTTTAGCTTTACCTTCGCTCAGCGGGACATATTGGAGTTGGAAGCCCAGCTCCTCATAAGCCTGCAACTGCGAGGGATGAGTGTGCCAGAGCTGTCCTTTCAATCCATCTGCGCCCAAGGCCTGAACGATCTGGTTCTGGGCCAGACGAAGCAGCGGCAGCGTGATGCTGGCGTTGGCTGCATTCACGCCGTTGGCCACCACATAGCTGAGACTGCGGCTCAGCCCCATCACCGTGCCGGAGGTCGCGGTAGAGTGGAAAACAGGAATGCCATTGATAAACGGATCATTGCCGGTGGCCAGTCCATCAACCACGATGATGTCTCCAGCCACGGTTCCGGCTGGAACCAAGTCCACTGAAATCGACTGGGTTGCGCCCAGCGTGTTGGCAATGCTGGTCACCGTGCATGAGCCTCTGGCCGTCGCAAAGTTCGAGGAAAACACTTGCACCTTTTGTCCTTGATGCAAGAGTCGCGCCCCGAACGGCTGCGATTGCAAGATGACAGGGTTGGCGCCACCGCCGGCATAGCTGGCATCCACAATCGCCAGCTTGCCGTCGCCTGCGGTCTGCAAAAAGATATCGCGCATCCGCTGGATGTAGATGGCCGCATCGGCGATAGTCTTGCTCACCGGGTTGACGGTGGCCACATCTTTCGGTTCGCCCACCAAGTCGACCAAGCGGGTGTACTGGATTGGGACCGCATACGCCAGAGGGGTAACGGTGAATTGGTCCCACTGGCTCGATCCTCCGGAAGGCAGCGTACCGCCGTCCAGGTTGATCTTGGCCACAGCGCCGGTGAGCGCCGTTTGAATGCGGATGCGGAACGACTTGGTTGAAACACGAGTGGAACGCCCGTTGTCTTTAATGCGGGCGTCGAGAGAATGGGCGGCCTCTACCAGCAAAGGAATCACGTCGTTGACGTCTTCCAACTGGAGCGCGATCGCCGAACTTGCTGTTAATTGCGGCATAGATTAAACCTCACGCGCGGATCAGCCGCGCTCGAAAAAATTGCATGCTGGGTTCACACAGGGGACTACCGGCTATTTCGTCTCGCCTGCCCCCACAAATCGAGCAGCTTCGCTACCGATGGCTCCTCGCCATGTTGGGCGGAGTAGTCATTGCGGATCTGCTCGAAGAGTTGTTCCGGGGGCAGCGATCTGCCGGTCAGCGCTGCTGAAGTTGTGCTTTTCGGCTCGCTTCGGCTGCGCGCAACCTGTGCGTCGATTTTTGCTTTGCGTTCCTCCTGCGCCCGCATCACGGGCTGAGAGGCCTCGCGCAGCACCTGGCGGACGACCGGCCCGGCAATTGCTTGCACATGACTCATAATCAGGTTCAAGCGTTGCTGGCGGGTCTGGGGCGTCAGCGGATAGCGGGCAAGCTCGGCCATGCGCGCCTGGAAAAACCTGTTACGGCCCAGGCTTTCCACAATCGAGTTGTCGATCTTCTCCCGCGCCGTCTGGCGCACAAAGTCCGAAAGGGCTGCTTTATCCAGCGCCGGCTCAATCAGCGCATCGATCTTCTGGGTAGCATCTTCGCCCACCACATAATTGAACCGCGCCTGTTCGGCGTACTGCTGTTCGAGCTGGCGGCGATTCAGCTCCGATTCTCTCGCCCGGATTTGTTCAGCAGCGGCCCTGATGTGCGGTGGAAGCTCGTTGTCTTGCGCCTGGGAGGCAGGCGAAGTACGCTCCCTGACAACGTCCAGCGCGGCCATCAGTTCCTGGTCGCCGTTTCTCTCTGCGGTCTGCCGCAGAAATTCCAATTCGTTGTTTCGCATGTTGTCCAGCAAAGAGACAAAGGCCGGATGCAACTGCGGGACTCCTCGTTCCAGAATGGGATTCCCCTGCTCATCGGTAAGCACTGCCATCTCCGCCCATTTTTGCAGGAAGCGGGAGGTGCCCTCGGGTGTGGTCGAGTTCAGAAAGAGTTCGTCTACTTCGCGAAAACGTGCGGCGGATTGCGCCGCATACTGCGCTGAGTCCACATCGGGAAAAAGTTCTTTGTACTTGCTGGTCTCTGCCGCCAGCCGCGCATTGCGAAATACGGCATTGCGCAGCGCCGGGTCGGCTTCCAAAGCCTGCCTTAGCGCCGGATTACTGTTGATGCGCTCATTCAAGTCCTTGGGTGAAAACACATCGTCGGCTTCCAGGTCGAGATTCTCTGGAGGCTGTTGTTCTCCCGGCTCACCTTCAGCCTGGTCTCCTGGCGCTTGCGCCAAGCCTGCTTCGCCTGGCTCATGGGTTTGCTGTTCGTCGGATGACTCACCGGTTGCTTGCTTGTCATCGGGTTTTGTTTGCTGCCTCTTTTCAAGCAGCGCCTGGGCCATATCTTGCACCGAACCGAAATTTTCGAGGCGCAATTCACTCTCGCCTCCATCGCTTCGGCTTCCCTCGCTTTGGCTGTTTTCCGGGCCGAGCCTTTCTGAAGCACTCGATGGGCTGCTGGTTGATGTTTCCGAAGCTCCAGGATCGGAGCTTGATAGATTTTCATTGGTCGCCGGACTCGACGAAACAGACTGCTGCACTGCACTCTGAGGAGTTGCTACTTCACTTGGCATAGTTTTTGACCTTTATATTTTAGGAATTTGAAATGGATTGAAAAAGGATTTGGACGGCTACAACCGATCTCAAAAATGGCCTTGAAAAGACACGGCTTCAGAGCTTGCGGAAAAACGATGTTTGGGAATACGAGACGTGTATCAGCCCCAACCAGCCCTGCCGGGATGGTTGCGTAAACCAGAAACTCCAAAGGACACCATACTGCTGTCGTTTCGACCAACCAGCCCGGCAGGGCGGAATAGTTTAGCCCAGGGCGCAAGCCCAATAAGCGTTAACCTAAAAAAATCTGTAGCGCGTCCGCTGCCTCGGTGGTTCGGCCAAGGCTTGGCTAATGGTGGGCCAGCCCTGCAGCACGGTCGTCAGGTTCTGCGGCAACAAGAGAGCCGCTCCAACCTGCCGATAGAAGAACTTAACTTCGCGCCATCGGCTTCGGCGAAGTTGCCAAGGAGTAGCCCCAGGGGAAAAATGACTCAGCCGTATCAATCATTCGCTCAATGAGCAATCCGACAAATAGTTTTCCTTCCAACCATGCCTGCGCGCTGAGCGGATCCTTTTTGGGTAGATGGCCCAGTCCCAGAAGAGATTTCATGCGTTTGAATACCAACTCGATCTGCCACCGCAGTCGGTAAAACTCGAGAATCTGGGTCATTCCGAGAGATTCCGGCAGGGTCGTCCAAACCATGAAATATTCAGCGAATTCCAAGGCTTCTGCGGTGATCCTGAGACCGTTGCGCTGGGCTCGGCGCTTCAACCGCTGCCGTGTCCAGCGGGTTGTTTCAGCGCTCTGCCGCAAAGCGATGAGACGTCCTGGAATCCACTGGCCCTCCGCGGTTTGGACTCCAGCGACATATTCACGCGGCTGGGTCGCTTCCAACAATCGCAGGCGGGGCAACAGTGCTAGCCGCCGCCCCGCTTCCTCATAAAGCGGTAGCGACTGACGATTGAGTCGGACGATAACATCGCCCTTGGCCTTCGCTACGTGCGCCACACCGGGGGGCGTCGCATATACCCTGTCTCCCATCATGACATCGCCGGCCCGCACGGGTACGCGGCGGAACGTTTCGCCCCCCTGCCCAACATCGGTCAGTTCAAAGAAATCGCACTGCAAGTCCGCTAAATTCACCACGTAATGCACCTTCCAGTCCGAGCCTGTACTACCCGGCTCGGAGACTGCGGTGGCATCTACAGCGCGCAGACGCCGACCAAGAACCTGCAGCGGCACATCGGCCTCTCCGCGCATCTGCTGCGCTAGCCAGCGCAACCAAGGTTCTGCCGCACGCAACCTCTTGAAAACTCCAACCGCGCTGATTTGCGCTAAGCGGGACACCTTCGCTCGGGCCGCTGTTTCCGCCAAAGAGCAACCGCTGGCTAAATGCAGAAGCAACACGCGAAGCAAGGTGCTGGGTTCGGAGATATAGCGCGCGCGCCGCATGGCACCCAACGTCCGAGCTTGTTCCGCCCAGTCCGTGGGTAAGAAGCTGCGCACTACTTCCCAATTTTCGAACTCCGAAGAAGACTGCTCTGTGGTATTCATCAGCAACAAGCATACGGAATTCAACAGGTGAGCGCAAGACCTTAGGTTAACGCTTATTGGGCGCAAGCCCTGGGTAGACATTATGAATGAGAGCGCAAGCCCCAGCGGGGCGACATAAGGTTCACTGTCATATCTGTATAAGGAGTTTCTGGAGAGCCTTTAATACAGGGCCTAGCCCCTGCGCAGCAGTAACTGAAACTGTTGTGAAAAATTCAAAATAACCCACTACTCGTTTTCGAATTCCCCTTTGGACTACTTTGGAGAATCGCCTTCACTGTTTTCCTTTCTGGAATTCATTCGATCGCGACGTTCTTTCTCCAGTTGGTCGAATTTTGGCTTCTGCTCGTCATTCAGCAGGGTGCGGATTTTAGAGCTAGCCCTCTCGTATATCCTTCGCTTGTTGGTGACCCTGTCCTCCCGTGAGAGAGAATCGTCTTTGGCCAGCAGTTGCTGTCGTTCTTCTTCCAAAATCGGCTTAATTGCTGCCTTCTGCTCATCGGTGAGGTTGAGTTGCGCTGAGAGGGTTTTGAGCTGTTCATCAACACTGGCCACAGGGCCACCTTCTCGCGGGTCTTGATCCTGAGCCAGAGCTACGTGTGGAGAAGCGGCGAGAACACCCAGGCCAACCGACAAGGCGCACAGAACCATACAAATTCGAATCTTCTTCATAAGAATTTCCTTTCGGGCTTCAAAAACCCGCAACAAACTGTTAAGGCGCTACGGCAAATCACCGTCTTATGCCCTTAGATGAGAGCAGCAGCTCGCAAGTTGGCAAGTTCGTTATCGACAAAGACCAAAATCAATTTCTCCTCGGCGATAAGCCGTTGACCTCCTCATCCTCCCGCACTGCCAGGGTTTTCTCCGTACTACGACGTGCTTCAAAACCTTGTTTTTTCTCGCAAATTTCTTTCCCGCCGTTGAAACGGCGGGCTATTTTCACGCGTCCGGCTTGCCCCGGACTAGCACACATCAGCGCCAATCAGTTCAAATCAGCGTTCATCAGCGTTGAGCTTTTGGTTGTGGCTACGCCACGCTGTGCCTCCGCACTACGACGTGCTTCAAAATCTTGTTTTTTCTCGCAATTTCTTTCCCGCCGTTGAAACGGCGGGCTATTTTCACGCGTCCGGCTTGCCCCGGACTAGCACATATCAGCGCCAATCAGTTCAAATCAGCGTTCATCAGTGTTGAGCTTTTTGGTCGCCCCACGCCGGTGGCCTCAGTCATGGAAACTTTCTGGACTTGCAGGCTGTTTCTGGGCAACGCAACCAATTGGTACGCTCGTCTTACAATATCTGCCACTATGAAAAATCTGACGGATCCCACCTGGATCCAAGCCAAAGGAATTCTCTTTCTGTTGTTAGGACTACTCGCTGGAACGCTGCTGTTACTGGAGCATCCATCTCTCAGAATCGCGCTGCTCTTGGTCCTTACCGTCTGGTGCTTTTGCCGGTTCTACTATTTCGCCTTTTATGTGATTCAACATTACGTAGATCCCAACTACAAGTTCTCAGGGCTTTTGTCGTTTGCTAGTTATCTGATTCGGAGACAACGGTAAGAGGTCCAAGGTGCGGACGCGCCATCCATCATTCCCGGAGTGCCATCCTTAGATTTCACAACTTGTTCAGAGCCGAATATGAAATTTCAAATATTTTTGGCTAGCGTTTAGCCGGGAGCGAGCGCTAGCGAGTGATCGGCTGCGAAGACATTCGAAATCACCCCACCGCCCATCCTTCGCGTTCTTTGCGAAGGATGGAGCGACAGCTATAATGCGCGGCATGAAAAATACATCCTTTATTCTTGTCTGCATTCTCATAGTTGGCTCGGCCTTGGCTCAGACTGCCAAGACGAAAGCAACGCCCTCCGGCGCGGCGCATAGCAATGTTTATGTGATCCAGGAGGGATTTGTGGATGCCAATGGTGTCCTGATCTATTACAAGATAGTGGGGCATGGAGCGCCGCTGATGATTGTTCATGGCGGCCCCGGTGCATCGCATGATTATTTCCTGCCCTATCTCATGACCCTGGCGCGCACTAACAAGATCATCTTCATAGACGAGCGTGGCTCAGGCCGCTCCGAACGCCTCGAAGACTCCACCAAATACACCGTTGAAAATATGGTGGAAGATGTCGAGGCTGTTCGCCAGGCGCTCAACCTGGGAAAAATCAGCCTGATGGGCCATTCCTACGGTGGCGTGCTGGCCCAGGCCTACGCATTCAAGTACCAAAAGAACCTTACCCATCTTATTTTGGGCAGCACCTTTCACAGTACCTCGGCCATGAATGCAGTGCTGGCCAATGAAGAGCGGCAAATGCCGGCAGAGAAACGCGAAAGGCTTGAAGCCCTGGAAAAAGCGGGGCTTTTCGGCAACGGTAAACCCTGGGAGAAGGGACGCTACCCGACCGAATACGCTGAATTGGCCTGGGGCGACGGCTATTTTCCATTTCTATACCAAAAGCATCCTGACCCCAACTACGATCCATTATCGGGCAACACCACAAGTTCCTGGGACCTCTACCGCGAGATGTGGGGTTCCCACGGGGAATTTGTGATTGATGGCAATTTGAAATCCGTGGAATACGCAGACCGGTTATCGAGCATCCACGTGCCCACGCTGGTAATCTGCGGTGACCACGACGAATCCGATCCATCGCTTTCCAAGACCATGCACGAAAAGATCGCCGGATCAAAGCTCGTGATCATCCCGCAAGCAGGCCACTTGGTCTTCGTGGATCAGCCAAATCTGTATTTGAAGACCATTGATGACTTTGTGCATGGGAAATAGCATCCGTGCCGCATAGCACCAAAATTAGAACTCAAGCTTTCCAATTCTTTGAATATTATAATTTTCAACCCAATCACCATGACAAATTTGCACTAAGTTCAGGTTCCATTCTGGGAAACATCATCGCAAAATAATGTTGATTGTTCTGTTGACATAGTGCCTGGAAGGAGTATGTTTAACAGAATAATTCGGATCTGGCCCACAGAGCTTTTTAGGAGATTGTGTATGTGCAAAAACAGGGGTCCGGGTTCCACGCTTCTTCTATTTGTCGTTCTAATCGCGGCCACCTCCCAGACCGGATGCAAAAGCTGGTCTGAACGGGGAGCAAAGGGAGTGGGCTTGCTGCCCCAAGCTTCGCCCAACGAGACCCAGTTTTCTTCCTATCAGCCTGCTCATCCTTATCAACAGCTCACAACTGGCCTCCTTGGGCGAAAATTGCATGCGACTCCTCCGGAAGCGGGAATGCCAATTGAAGTAAATGATTTTCTTGTTGGTCCCAACCAGAAGACTGCAGACTACACCCTGCCCAGTTTAGCAATATTTGAAATTCGAACCGGAACCGGCCAGCTCAAAGTTGGAGGCCAGGCTCGCAAGATAGCGACCGGAATGACCTTCGAGGTAGCGGCAGGACAGCCATTCACTATTGAAAACGAATCAGAAGTTCCAATTGGGATTCGCGTTGAGATACTTGGAAGCAAGTAGCTGCGATCGGCATTTGCCTTGGAGGTGGATAAATTGACCTTAAAGAGAGGATTTCGAATCTCGGCAACCGCCGCCATTTTTTTGTTGTTTTCGTGCGTGTTTTGGGGATGCTCGGCTGATTGGCCCGCATTCCGTCACAACCTTCTCAGAACCGGGGCCCAGCTAAATAACAGTTCGCTGACGGATCCAACCAAGGTCCCGACACTCCACGTTGGATGGACCTTCCCCATTGCCGCCATAACTCCGCCTCCGGGACCATTTCGTGCTGCCCCCATTGTGTATAAAGGCGTTATCTACATTGGAAACTCGAATGGTCATCTTTATGCAATTGATGCCGCCAACGGAGCGTTGAAGTGGCAATATCCGGCAGCGAATCAGCAAGCCCTCACTTCTACCTTTACTTGCAATCCTTCGAGTGAGGGAATTGCCTCCAGCGCCATGATTGGTTCCGTCAATGGAACCGATGCCGTGATCTTTGGAGCGCCCGACCGCTCCATCGGTGCTGGTCTGGGAAGTGGACGTCTTTTCGCCCTTAATGCAAGCACCGGGGCGGAGATATGGAAATCACCGGAAGTCGCCGTTCTATTGAGCGATGGTGTCACGCATCAACAGATTGGTTATTCCTCGCCTCTCATATTTAATAACCACGTTTATATTGGCATCGCAGATCATTGCGACGATCCCATCCAGAGAGGGAAGATCGTTGCGGTCAAGCTGGCGGACGGCACAATTGATGCCGGGTTCAGCTTCTTTGCAACTGGGCCACCCAGGGGCGGTGGAATATGGGGCGCCCCAGCGGGTTGGGACGACGTCTACACAACTACCGGAAATTCAAGGGTTGGCGGACAGCCCCCAGGCGGCCCCGTCCCTAATCATGCTCTCAGCATGTTGCGCCTGAACAAGGATACAGGCTCAATCGTTTGGGGCATTCAGCCGGTGCCCTACAATCTCGATAACGATCCAGATTGGACTTCCACACCCACGATCGTGCTCGGAAGCTGCGGCACAATGGCTATTTCTGTCCAAAAAGATGGTTGGACATGGGCTGTCAACTCCAGCAACGGCACACCTGGACCGCCAAGTGCGCGCTGGGCGTTTCCGACCGGTTCATGGTTTCCCAATGGTTTCACTGTCGGGGATGGTACGACCCACGGAGACACCCGCTATTTGCGCCCAGGAGCTGCCTGGGATGATGTCTATATTGTGCAAACGGGTGGCTTGCCTGTTGTGACTAATGTTATGGATGGCTTTAAGCATCTGTATGCCCTGAATTCTTGTGCCTCGGATGCGGAACGCATACGCTGGATCAAAGATGTACCCAATTCATCGGGTGGCGAGTACGACCTTGGCCCTCCCACTGTGACCCACGGCATCGTCTTCGTGGGCACAGACTCTGGGCACCTGGTCGCCATTGCCGATCCGAGTGTTGCTGTGGCTGCCGGGTGGCGTTGCTCGAATCCTGAGGTGCCTACTGCTAGCTGTGTCGCCAATGGGTTCCGCTTGGTTCCAGATCCCGCGGTTCTGGCAGATGTTGCGTTGAACGCCGGCACGATTACCACTGAGCCGGCACTCGCAAACGGCTCGGTCTATGTCTCAACCGATGGTGGCAAAGTATTCAGGTTGAACACTAATTGATGATTAGGAGCGTTTTTCGATGAATAGGATTCTGGCTTGTCTTTGTCCATTGATTCTTTTGGCTGCCTCCTCAGCCCAGAAAACTGCTCCTCCCAAGGCCGAGACGCTCGACGAGAATGCAGTGCAAGCGATTGAACGATTCGATAATAAGCAGATGGCCGTTGCAGTAAAAGGCGGAAAGCCAGCCGTCGTGCATGTCGCTATCCACGACTGGCTGATTCAGGGAAAGCAGAAGATAGAGAAGTTCCCCGCCCAAGGTCAGCTACTTGTCCAACTTCATTCAGGAAAGATTACAACCGTGATCAGCGGCAAAGAAGAGAAACATCTGCCGGGCGATTTCTGGGTTGTTCCGGCAGGCGCCTCAATGTCTGTTCAGGTAACAAGTGAGTCTGCGGCTCTGCACGTCGTCGCGCTGGGGAAACCCTAGCGCATTTTCAGCTTGCTGCACGTCCAACTATAACTACTACTAATTTATTCTTGACACAACGTCTTAAAGATGTTAGTTTGAAAACTTACAACTTGGGTCATTCGCGAGGACCTTAACTGTCGTGGCTTATTTTCAAGGGGTTGGCGGAGCTATATCCAACAACATCCACTCTGCCTTAACCAGACCACGAACTACAAAACTTTAGAAATCGCAAATCTCGTTGAACGGCCCCCCGCCCCTTTACTAACTTTGAACCAACTTTTAACCAACTTTTGGTCTCCCAAACTTTCTACTTTGGGCAGATTACGATTAGATTTCCTTAACTTCGGGTAGGACCTCCCTGAGGCTTGCCGAAGAGCACCGTGCCGCAAGCCGTTCAAACCGGGATCCAGCCTAATGTCACTTACTTTTCGTGGGGTTAGTATCAATTCTCCCTTTAAAACGCTCTGTCATCCTGAAAGGCGCGTTCTTTGCGCCTTGAAGGACCCCGAAAATGCATAAATATTCAACGTCAGATTAAGAGGCAACTCGGCAATGCTCGATTTTTCCAGCCAGAGTCGGTCGCTCGCAGCCGAAGCTCACATAAATCAAATGTGTGGCTGGTGTTTCTTGTTGCAAATTAAGTGACATTAGGCTTCATCCCCTGCAAACTCTCTTTCTCTAACGAATTGATTTTTTACGCAGCCTGTAGAGCCCTGGTGACAGAGAGCTGAGAAACCGAATGGATGCAATTTTTCCTAAAATGCATGAGCCGAGATGCGGGAACCAGCCCAAGACGCATTTCGCCCAATAAAATCAAAGCTTGTCTCAATGTCTCAGTTAAATGGGTGGATCAACTACCGCTGTTCCTGGTTCACAATATGTACGTCCACCGCAGGGGCGTTGCGCAGGAAGCGTTGAATGGCATTTAAGTAGAGATATTGTTGCCAGCCGCGCACGGCCGAGCGGCCAAAGATGATTTGCGTGATCTTGTATTCGCGGGCGAAGGCGGCCACAGCTCGCGAAATATCTTTTTCCTTGAGGTGAATGATGCGGGCGCCGAGATTTTCGGCAAAGCGGATGTTGGCGGCCAGCGAACGCTTTTCTTCTTCCTGCCCATCGGCCTCGGTGTCCACATGCACGACGAAGAATTCAGCCGCATCCATTCCGTGGGCCATCCTTGCGCCTCTGGCAATCAATTGTTGAGAGGCGGTATTGGAGCTGATACAAACTGCGATTCGCTCGCTCACCCCCCAGTTCTGGTCAATGTTCTTTTTCTTCAGATACGATTCCAGGCCGCGATCCACCGATTGCGTGACCTGCCGTAAAGCAAGTTCACGCAATGCCATCAGGTTGCCGCGCCGGAAAAAGTTCGTAAGAGCGGTTTCGGCCCGTTCCACCGGATAGATATCTCCGCGCTTCATGCGCGTCTGTAATGCCTCGGGCGTAAGGTCGGCCATAACGATCTCGTCGGCGCGCTCCAAAACCCAGTCCGGAACAGTTTCACGCACTTGGATACCGGTAATGCTTTGAACGGTAGGCGTCGTACTTTCCAAATGCTGGATGTTCATCGTAGAGAGGACATCGATCTTTGCTTGCAACACCTCCAGGACATCCTCGTAGCGTTTTCTGTGTTTGCTGCCCTCAACGTTGGTATGGGCAAGTTCGTCAATCAAGACCACGGCGGGCTTGCGGGCAACGATGGCGTCCACATCCATCTCATCAAAGATGGTCCCTTTGTATTCCAGTTTGCGGCGGGGAATTGCTTCCAGTTGTGCTGTCAGATCGGCGATGCCCTGCCGGCCATGGGTTTCTACGATGCCGATAAGCACGTCTTCCCCCCGGCGGCGACGGCGGATGGCTTCGCTCAACATGCTGTAAGTCTTGCCGACACCCGGCGCATATCCCAGAAAAAGCTTGAAGATGCCCGCCTTCTTTTCCGGAGCAGCCTGTTCCAGCCATTGTTCGGGAGTTTTGGGCACGAAAGAATCTTCTCACGAAGTTACAAAGTGGTTCGACTAAAATTGACGGTCGTGAAGATCAGCCTCAAAGCCGTATTTCGTGCCGCGACTTGTGCATTCGTTGTGGCCATGATTGTGATTTTTTATTTCAAGGTTGTACACGTCAATCCCACCACCGTCGCGCTGAGTTTTTTGCTGGCCATTCTGGTGGTTTCAGCGGCATGGGGGTTTGCTTACGCCATACCCATGTCGATTTTGGCGGCGCTCTGCTTCAACTTCTTTTTTCTGCCGCCGGTTGGGACCTTGACCATTGCTGAAACACAAAACTGGGTGGCGCTGGTTGCATTTCTTTGTACCTCGACCATTGCCAGCCATCTTTCTGATCGGGTGCGCCGGGAGGCCCGCAACGCCACCCAACGGCGTATGGAAGTAGAAAGGCTGTATACCTTCAGCCAGCAACTCCTGATCACGGATAATATCGTCGAACTGCTGAAATCAATTCCTGCTTACGTGGCGGAGACGTTTGGGGTTGCTCATGCCGCCATTCACATGACCGGCAAGGACAAGATCTACCGATCAGGAGCCGAAGCAGAACATCTTCCCAGCCATGATCTTAAAGAGGTCTCGGCGCGAGGAGAGATTGTCTTAGATACGGAACACAAACGTTGCTTTGCGCCCGTGCGCATGGGGCTAAGGAACATGGGTAGCCTGGGAATTGCCGGCGATGTGCTCGCACCGCAAACCCTGGAAGCCCTGGGCAGCCTGGTGGCCATCGCCATCGAGCGCGCTGGGGCGGTAGACACGCTCATGCGTAGCGAAGCTTCCAGAGAGAGCGAACGCTTGCGCTCGGCCCTGCTTGATTCCATTACTCATGAATTTCGCACACCCCTTACTGCCATTAAAGCCTCGGTAACCAGCCTGAGGTCTCCCGCAGACATGAGTGAAGACCAGCGTCAGGACCTGCTGGCAGTGATCGAGGAAGAGAGCGACCGGCTGAATCGCCTGGTTGGAGAAGCCGTGGAGATGGCCAAACTCGATGCTAACGAAGTTGGTCTCGAACAGAAGCCACACCAAATCCGAGAGGCGATTGACGCCGCCCTGGAAGACTCGAAGAGCGTCATTGGCGGTCATCCGGTGGAGGTGCGCCTGCCCGACAACCTGCCACCCGTCATGATGGATGTAGTTTGGATCCAGAAAGTGCTGCAACACCTGATTGAAAACGCGGCTAAGTACTCCGACCCAAAATCTCCAATCTTCATCAGCAGTGAAGCTCGCAACAACCGCCTCATCACCAGCGTGGCGGACCGGGGAGCGGGAATCGATGACATGGAGCGCGCCATGGTCTTCGATAAGTTCTATCGTGGCCAGAGCCAACGTTACCGCGTACAGGGTACAGGAATGGGATTGGCCATCGTAAAGGCAATCGTCGAAGCCCACGGAGGCCGAATCGAAGTCACTAGCCAACTCGGTCACGGATCAGTATTTTCCTTTGGACTGCCGGTTGCGAAGTAACAATTCACCGACGAGCATAGGGCCGCTGCTGAAGCTAATGTCACTTACTTTACAACAAGGTAATCGGTGCTTTAGGACTCAAGCTTGCCCCATGATGTTTAGAAAATGAAAAGCGTTGGACCTGAAATATTCAGCGCCGGAGGCGCGTTGAGAAGTCAGCCCAGGGTGAAACGCAGTGGAACCCTGGGAAAACGTCAAACCAGACATACGAGCCCCAGAGGGGCGGCACATCTTTGGATATATGCCACAGTGCTTCCTAGCCCACTGATTGAAAAACAAAATGTTAGACTGCGTACCCATCTCGTAGAACAAAGGAACAAACCATGACCTATTGGAGAGCAGGACTGCTGGTGATGTTGAGCGCTTTGTCCCACGCTCAGAATGCAGATAAGCCAATCATCGAAAAAGGCACTCTGACTCTCCATCTTCTCCTTCATCCCATTGGTGAGGAGAGCTATGAGGTCGTTCGTGGTCCGGAAAATGTCCTGGTTATGAATACTTCGTTTGAGTATTCAGACCGGGGCCGCAAGAGAACCGTCTCAGCAACTTTGCGCATGAAGCCAGATTTCAGCCCCTTGGGCATGGAGGTACAAAGCAAGAATTCCCCAAACTCGATCACGGTCAATTCAGTCGAGATACGCAGCGCAACCGCAATGGTTCGTGAAGACGAAAGCACTCGTGAGATCACGCTGCCGCCCAGTTACTTCGTTGGCTTTGGCTATACGCCCGCCTCTGTGCAAATGATGATGATGCGCTATTGGCGAAGTCATGCCCAACCGTCCAACCTGCCCATTCTGCGCGCGAACTCAGCCGCAGATGCCTCTCCGGCGCAAATCAGATTGGCGGGCCACGATGTTCTCAAGGTCAATGGAACCAGCATACCGCTCGCCCGCTACACGATCGCCAACATCGTTTTTGGCCGGGAGATACTTTGGTTGAATCAAAAAGGTGAATTGGCAGCGGCGATGAATTTTGCCGGTGGCCTTCCCTTAGAGGCGGTACGCAAGGAATACGAACCGGCGTTGTCGCAGCTTACTGCCAGCGGCGTAGCGCAAGAGCTGCGCAACCTGCGAGAACTGCAACGCCTTGTGCCTGCTGAGATGACTGGCAGCTTTGCCATCGCCGGAGCCACACTCGTTGATGGAACCGGCCATCCTCCGGTTGCCGATTCGGTGGTCATCATTCGCAATGGACGGATCGCCGCTGCCGGTCCGCGCGATCAAGTAGCGATTCCGCATAGCATGAAAGTTGTAAACGCGAGCGGCCAGACCTTGCTGCCGGGACTATGGGAGATGCACACTCATTACTCCGGGATCGAGTTCGGGCCGGCCCTGCTGGCTGCGGGCATCACTACGGCGCGCGATTGTGGAGGAGAGTTCGAGTTCCTGACAGCCATCCGCGACGAAATCGATCAAAATCATGGGTTGGGACCGCGCCTGCTGTTGGCTGGTCTTGTCGATGCAAGCGGCCCGGACGCCTTTGGGGCAGTAAGCGCTGACACTCCAGAGGAAGGCCGCGCAGTGGTGGCAAGATACAAGGCTGCGGGCTTTCGGCAAGTGAAGCTCTACACCTTGCTCAAGCCAGAGGTAGTGAAGGCAATCTCAGAAGAGGCGCACCGGCTGGATATGACGGTGACTGGACATGTTCCCTCCGCGTTGAATGCAATCACCGGTGTGGAAGCCGGCATGGACCAGATCAATCATCTCGGGTTCGTAACTCCAGTGCTGCGCGCGCCCAGCGAAAGCAAGAATGACCGAAGCGATGCTCCCATTGATCTCAACTCCGAGCGAGTCCACAAGGCCATTCAGTTTTTTCAGGAGCATCACACCGTGGTCGATCCAACCGCCTCCTGGGGAGAGATGGCTGGGCACTCCAAAGATGTTGAGATTTCGTCCTTTGAGCCAGCAATTGCAAAAGTGCCCTACGCGGTTGCAGCGAAATATTTGACCCTGGGTTCTCCCACCAGCGAAAGCGAACGCTTCCACGCTCGTATGGCGGAAAGTCGGGCCGTGATCGGCGCGCTGCACAAGGCTGGAATTCCAATCGTAGCCGGCAGCGATACCGGGCTAGTCGGATACGGTCTTCACCGCGAACTGGAGTTGTATGTGCAGGCCGGCATGACGCCGCTGGAAGCAATCCAAACAGCCACCACAGTTGCGGCGCGCTCCATGAATCTTGCTGAGGACTCCGGCTCCATTGAACCGGGAAAGCGTGCCGACCTGATCTTGGTGAACGGAAATCCGCTGGAAAACATCAGCAACATTCGCAAGGTAGCGCGCGTCGTGACCAATGGCAGGATGTACGATTCGGCCAAGCTCTGGCAGAGCGTAGGGTTTCGTCCTTAATGGGGAGACATGTCCTTATGAGTTTCACGACATTTATGGTCAACAATATTTGTCAATGCCCCTTGTAGCATTCTGAAGATTTCCCAAAGTTACTAACATCTTCGCGCTACCAAACGTTGGATATCGAACTGCTTATATCAACGGAGGAGATTTGTCGCTAGCAATTATTGGAGGATTTTAAGAATTTTCCGGTGCACCCAAAGAGCAAACCAAAGTAATGAATCAGGCCATGTCCTCTGGAGTTATGCTTGATTCCCAACTGCGGTTCAAGACTTGTTCCGTAAACATTTAGGAAGAAGCAACATGGAAACTTCACACCAGACATCCGATGCCACCCAGGCTGCAGAACTTCAGCCTTCGGATCAGAACCAGCAAACTGTGCCCGCCACAGAAGACCGCTACATCATTCAGTCTGAGCTAGGGCGAGGAGCGATGGGTGTTGTATACAAAGCTCATGACCGGCTGATTGGCCGCACCGTCGCGCTCAAGACCATCGCTGTGGATAACAGCAACCAGGATCGCGAAACGCTGGCCCAGCGCCTGGTTCTGGAAGCCAAAGCGGCCGGTAGCCTCGACCATCCCAACATCATTACTATTTACGACGTGTTGTTGGAAAAAGGTTTCATCTACTTAAGTATGCAGTTTGTGGAAGGGGCAACACTCGCAGCGTTGCTGCAGAGCAGCAAGCTTCCACGTCTCTCCGTGTTGCTGTCGTATGCGGAGCAGATATGCAATGCTGTGGGTTTCGCCCATCAGCGGGGCGTGATTCATCGTGATCTGAAACCTTCCAACCTGATGCTCACTGGCCAGGGAACCATCAAAGTTCTTGATTTCGGCATCGCCCAGTTTGGGGATTGTGGCTCAACGCCGTCGGATAACGTTGCCGGCACTCCAAGTTATATGGCTCCGGAGCAAGCCACCGGACAGGAAGTGGACCACCGCGCCGACATTTTTTCGTTGGGCTCCGTCTTCTACGAACTGTTTACCGGCAAAAAGCCGTTCAGCGGCGACGTCGCTACCGTGCTGCGCAAGGTCGTCCACGAAGACCCGGTTGCGCCCTGTGCGATCAAGCCAACCCTGCCAACTGGCGTTGAAGCCATCATTGTGCGGGCGCTGAAGAAAGACAAGCTACAGCGTTTCCAAGATTGCCAGGCGATGGCATCAGCGTTTCGAAGACAGGCCAAGCTGCTTGAGGCTCGTCCTGAGATCGGCATAGCTTCGCCTGGCAGCCGAGTGGGATCGGCTGGGCAGTGGGCTGGAAGCTCTGTTGCAGCCAAACCGTCGACCGTCGCTCCTAACCCCTCGGCCACTCAGACAATTCGTCCGCTAGCCCCGGCAAAGCGCTCTGGAAGTTCAAAGTATTGGAACATTGGCCTTGGTGCAATCGCCTGTCTGCTGGTGGTGGCAATAGTCGTGATGTGGATGCATTGGAGCCCAAAGACCGAGCGCCCAGCCGCCGTGACTGAAGCCAGTGGGCCCCAGAATCATCCGGCCGGTTCGATCAAGGTGCGTGAGATCCAACCAAGAAATGCCAGCGCATCCAGGGTCGCAAGCTCCGAAACGCCTGTTACTCCAGGCGCCGTTGCAGAAGGAGAGATGGTGGTTTCCACAGTGCCTGCGGGAGCAATCGTAGAAATCGAGGGCCGCTCAGCACCTTCTGGAAAAACACCTCTGACCCTGAGCGCCCTAAAACCGGGAACCTATAAAGTCACCGTCAGCAAATCGGGCTACGCGCCGGAGGTGCGCCGTGTCGAGGTCATTCGCGGCAACCGCGCATCGCTGGATTTAAAACTCACGGCCAGCCAGGGATTTTTGACCGTGAGCAGCGATCCTCAGGGCGCCAATATCTTGATCAACGGCAAGGACACCGGCAAGATCTCGCCCGCAGAGTTTGTGCTGGATCCCGCAGGGCAAAGCATCGTGGTTCACAAAGAGGGCTATCTTGATGCGCAGACCGAGATCAAGCTGACCGCAGGGCAAACGGTGAGCTATGCGCCGGTCCTTAGAGAGGCAGGACGCACCGACAACATTAAACCCGTCGGAGGAGGTTTATCGAAAATCTTTGGCGGTGGAGCGGCGCATGGGATGGCCCGCGTTGAGGTAAAGACCCATCCCAAAGGGGCACAAATCATCATCAACGACAAGCTCCGTCCAGAGACCACGCCGGCCACTCTTCAGATTGGACCAGGAAACTACGAAATCCGTCTTCAGAAAGAAGGCTACCAACCCGTGCTGAAGAGCTTGACCGTAAACGGTGACGAGAAGATGAGAATCGAAGAGACACTGCCGAAATAATCTGGATAAGGCAAAGCCAAGCACCAAGGGCTACCCATAAATCCCGCTCAGAAGTCGGTTAGATTCAGCGTTGAAATATGCCGGGATGTTGAAAATTCGTGAGATTTGAGGCTCTCGTAGCTACAAAATCGACAATACTGCCTGCCTGTTCTGTCGGTTCGCCTTCGGAAACTGTTCAACTTTAAGGAGTACTTGGCCGTGCCGATTTGGCAGCCCCCTGATGTTGCATCAGGGGCTTATCGCCAAATGGAATCATGTCCGCATCCCTTTGATTCGTCGGTTGAGATCGATCCCATTGCCTACTTCGCCTTGGGCACGCAGCGCGGGTCGGAAATTTCAACGCGACGGTTCTTGGCGCGTCC
>DASZEU010000568.1:0-6499 GCA_035940535.1 Candidatus Angelobacter sp. | reverse complement strand
GCAGCACGATAGCCGGATGTATCGTCGGTTGGCTCGAACAGCCAGTTCACTCCGTGGATGTTGAGGCCATGGGGCTGCACATGCGCTCCGGTCAACACTCGCACTTGAACCTTATCGTTCTCATAAGCGCGCAGGAGCGGGGTGAATGGATCGCCGCCAGCCATCCCAGGTGTCAATGGGTTCTTGGGGAAGAGGAAGCCTTGAGGATCTTTCGGATTGATCGGCGTCCCGCCCGCCGGTTGGTTATTCAGTTGGGCGTTATAACGTTTTACGGTTGAACTGTATACGTAAGACAAATCGGTGGCGTTGGGCAGCACGATCTTCCCGCTGCCGCTGTTTGGCTCAACGCGCAACGGTAGAGGCTCGCTCCGGTAATTTACGGAATAAACTCCGGGATTTGGTGGCGTACTAACCAGGGTTGGTTGCGGTGATTTGGGTGGAAGCCCATTGTTTTGCCAGGTGACAGTGCCATCGGTGACCGTTTGCTGCGGTTGTTGTGGAAAGGTAGGCTCTGAACTGCCTGTCTCGCCAGCCGTGATGGCCACAAACAAGAATCCTCCCGGGTTGTTGTTTGACGGCTGGATTGGGGAACCGAAGGTAACGTTTGCTGTGGCCTGCCAGTCACCGTAGCCGTTGGTTGGAGGGTTGATGGCGAATTGGCCGTCTGCCCACCCAGGTTCGATATTAGGGGTGAATACCTGTTGTATCGCCGCTCCGGACGAACTGGCCGGCTTCAACTCATAGACATGGTAGGCAACAGTCGAAGGCGTGGGCGAGGTGTTGTTTGAAGGTACCGGGTCCCAGATGTACCAAGTCCCGCTCACGGCTTTGCCGGTTGGAGGCTTATTGTGGATTTTCGCATTGGTGGTGAGACCGTTGCTGCTGCAACTGGCGATGGTAGCGTTGGTAAACAGGTTGACGCCATTGTTGCAAAGCTCACTGGCGAGAGGCGTGGGAACCGCCAGCCCATCCGAAAACGGCCCGTACTTGGCGATTGTCGTAAACAACGAATGCTGCCGGAAGGGCTCGCTGGAAGGTTTACTTCTGCTCTGGTTCGTATAGGCCAGCGATAAGTCCTGGAACTCCAAGGCAAACTCCCTGTAAGCGTCTGCAGGCTGTTCACCCAGCGGTTTTTCGCCAAAACAATTTTGATAGGTAATCACATTGGATTGCCAACTGGTGGGCCCTCCATCGCTGGTGCGGCTGCCCATCACGGTGCCAGAAATCGGATCCAGCCATTGGGAGCACCGCGGCTCAACCAGCAAGGCGGAATAGAGACCGGCCTGTTGATGGGTGGAGGGGCCAAAGTGGTCATGAGTAAAGACGGAGCGCAAGGTGCGGTCAAAACCGTCATGGTTGACCAGCGGGTCCGAACTCCAGCGCTGAACTGTGGTTTGTGCGCCATTCCAGTTCTCTCCCGGAGGGGCAGACCCCACTTCGACTGGAGGCGCCTTGGCTTGCAGCGGGATTTGAGGAGCCCCTTCGTTGATCCATTGCGTCTGCTGGTCGAATTGGTATAAACCGTTCTTCAGCATGATGGCGTCGATTCGCGCTCGCACATCGTCCGGGCTAAGCGTACCGTCTTCGTAGTTAAAGCCATTACCCGCGCCATCGGATGCCAGGACGTCGAACTTCACCAGATGAATGTGCTGGCCGATGATATCGGTGGGAGTGCGCACCTGGAAGTCATCGACTTGATAGTAGTCGGGCACAAGATTGGTGTGCCAGAACTCGATAGACTGGCCGGACTCAGCACGGAAGAAGAAGGGTTGCGGAGGCCGGTCGCCCTTCAGAGTGGGCTGCACATCGTCCCATAAAGTGATCAAGCGCTCTTGCGGATAATGCCAGCCGACCTTGTTCAACACCGCATCCGTTTGAATCACAGCAGCTTTGTAACGCCGGGGCGGCAGGTCGCGCTGGGTGCCGGCGTTCAGTCCCACATCGGGGTTGGCAAAAGGCGCACCAGGTACCGGAGGCAATCCGTTTTCATAGAAGAGCCCTGGCGCTCCATTAGGCTGTCGAGTTTGGATGGGCGGGCCGGAATGCTGCTGCATGGTAGCAATCTCAGCCTTGGTGCCTTGCTCCGGAAGCTGGAAGGCTTTGAGCCATCCAGCCACCGGTTTGTGTTGGCTGTCATAGAGAATAAAGTCTTTAGAGAAGTCCCAGCGGGTAAACGCGTTATTGACGACACGGCCATCGACAATCAAATGGCGGGGAAGGCCGCCGTCTAATGGAATCTGCTGCCCAGTGGCATCCAGCTTAGGCACACCAGGAGCGCTTTCTTCCACGGCGAAGTCCATGGGCGGATGGGGCGCGCGATGTCCGGCCAAGCCAGGAACGAAGAACGGGTAGCCAGGGTTGCGGTATACAGGGCCACCGGAGCCCGCATCAGGAATGACTTCTACCCGACGGCCATTCTCGACCAGTCTTACCTTGGCCGGAAGCGGAGCCATGCCCAAAGTGGGAAGCGGCACAATCGCCGGAATGGGCGTACCGGCCACAATCTCTCCATCTGGTTGAGCGCGCGCATCGGCGACTGGCTTTCCATTGCCATCGAGCACCGTGCCGCTCTCAAAAGTATCGTGGACGCGCCACAAGGCCCACATGCCCTGAGCGAAGTGAGGATAGAAGTGGCAATGGAAAATCGAGTCGCCAGCGGTGAAGTTACGATTGCCGCTGCCGCCGTAAGCAATTTCCAGCGTGTACGATGCGCCGGGAACGATCAACTGGCTGTCCAGATACAGACTGTTGTCGCTGTTGGGCGTGTGCAGCCACTGGTGCGCGTGCTGGTGATGCACATGAGCCTGGTTGGCGGCATTGTGAATGTGGAATTTAACGTGATCGCGCAAATAGCTGTGGTACACGTTGGAAGGGTCATCAGGAAAAAAGACCTTCGTCGCCCGATTCGTATTGCAGGAGTTGCCAGGGCAAGCAGGGTTATCGACCACCATTGCCGGGTCGCCCAGGGGCCATGAACTTAAAAAGAATTCTTCAAATTTACACTCTACGCAATCCTTGACCGGACCCACACCCAGGCGGTTGGCAAATACCTCTGCAGCAATACCGGCGATGCCATAGTTGATTCCGAAGTTATCGCCTCCACTGCCGTTGGTAACGTAGTTGAGCGAGGTGGTCGAAGAGTTGATGAATTCTGAAAACGCATAAGAAACCGTACCCGGCTGATGGTAATGAATGGAAAACTCCCGGTAGGGCTGGCGCCGGTCGGGGGATGCGTTGATGGGATGGAAGCTGGGACTCTGGCTGGTGAAATCCCCTTGATGCGGCCCCGTGATGATGGCGGTAACATCGGTATACGTCAATTCGTACGTGTTAGCCGTGCTCGTGGGCACCAGCATCCGCAAGATGGGCTTGCCTGCATATTTATTTCCCGGTGGATACACGGCATCATAGTCAACAATGGGATGGCCGTCTTCCACATACAAATGGCCATCTGGCGTCTGAATGGCATTGATGTTGCGGCCGATATATGCCCCCGGCTCAACCAAAGTCAGGGTGACCGGCTGACCTTGCACTGCAGACGGCGCTCCGGGTGTGATGGGGCGCGGCCTTATGGTCACGCTCGCGTAGTATTTTTTTAAGCCTTCGGGAGTGGCAGTAGCCATTTGCAGGTCTTGCTGCGTCACTTGGCTGCGGTAATATTCCGCGCCGTCAGGCTCCACATTCAGAGAGCCGAACAGGCCAGCCTGCAATTGCCCTACGCTCGAATCATCCTGCGAGTACAGGTAGAAGGTGCCTTCTTCAGGAACATAGTAATGATAAGTTGCAGTAGTTCCCGGCCCGGATACAGGTGGCGGTGGCGCCAGGCTATTGGGGTTTCTTCCTACCCAGGAAGAGTCATTCTTGATCGCCGGAGCGGGGCTATTCTGCAACTCCAGTCCTTGAATGTGCAGGCCGGCATAACAGCTACTCATGCCGTCGCTCCTGCCTTGATTGCAGTTTGCCGGACCACCATTGGGATCGAGCAGGTTGGTGAACTCTATATTGAGGCAATCCCCTGCGTTGGCTCGCAGAACAATAGGCCGGGGGCGCTTGTCGGCGCGTAAGGCAACTTGGCCAGGAGTGCAATTGGCGCCGGCTTGCGTGCAGGACTGCTGTGAACTGCTATTCACAATATCGCTCATGAGAGCGAAGATGGCAGTGGCTGGCGTGGTACTGCCCATCCGGTTGTAGGTAATCATCTGGTCGATGACGCCAACTTTCGCTACGACGGTCCGTTTGCATTGTTGCCCCTGAACGGAGATTCCTGCTATGGAAACGAGAACAACAGACAACAGTGCTTTTCGAATGTGCATGCGCACTTTCCCCCTTTACACAGACAACGAAGTCTCTCAAACTTTCCCTGCTGAATTTTTATAGAGATTTCGCTTATATCATGGCGCTTTACGAAAAACTAGTTCATAATCGAGTTCCTAACCACGTCATGCAATCTTGGAAAATTCCAATATGTTCCATTTCGGAACATTGCTAATCTGGAACGAAGGAACGGTTTATTTTTCGTCGTTGTCTTTTGGGTATGAGCGGAAGCAGTTTCAGAAATTTCTTTGTAATCGCCGCAGCCATCTTTCTGGTTTGCGGGAATGCTGCCATTGGCCAATCCACCAAACCTGTTCCGCTGGGGAAAGCCGTCCATAATGGTTTGGCGGTCGAGTTCTCAATGGAACCGCTTTCCCCGGAAAAAAATGATTTGGGCCACGTTCGTGAGCAGCAAAATGTGGTCGTTCGTTTTGCCATCTCCGATGCTGCGAGCGGCACGCCTCTACGAGGCGCGTATCCCGCCGCGTGGATGGATCTGCTGCCCGCCGGGCAAGAGCCAGATGCGAAATTCTGCTCGGCGCGGACCAAAGCCTTGCTTGATGGCAGCGTCTTCTCGAAGGCCGAGCTCGACCTGAACTCCTATTACGTTTTGGTGCTCAACCAGGACGCTACAATTTCGGTCGTGGATCCACTCTTCGGTTTTGGAAATTCAAAGCTGTTGAACCTTATCTCACTGGCCGGACGCGGCGAAGACTGGGCATTGAGCAGCGATCAGCAAAAACTTTTCATCTCCATGCCGGATGCTGGCCAAGTCGCAGTGATCGACACTGCAAGCTGGAAACCGATTAAAAACATAGACGTAGGGCCGCGTCCTACGCGCATCGCGCTTCAGCCTGATCAACAATACCTTTGGGTTGCTTATGGGGAATCGACGCCCGCAACTTCGGGCGTGGCAGTCATAAACACCTCTGAGCTTCGTGCGGTTGAACATATCAAGAGTGGAAGCGGTGTCCACGATCTGGCATTCAGCTCTGATAGCCATGTTGCTTTTGTGACCAATAGCGCAGCAGGCTCTATTTCTGTGATTGATATACGAAGCCTGAAAAAGGTTTCAGATCTGGCAACCGGAGACGAGCCGGTGTCGATCGCCTTCTCAACTCTTAGCCAGCGCGCTTATGCTACCCACAAAGATGGAACCATCGCGGTGATTGATGGAGTGCAGGGAAGGGTGGCGAGCAAAGTCCAATCCAAAGCTGGACTTGGCCAGATACGCTTTGCGCCTGAAGGCCGCTGGGGCTTCGTACTCAACCCGGAGAAGAACGAACTTCAGATACTGGATGCCTCCTCAGGCCGGATCGTCCAATCGGGCAAGATGGACGAGGGGCCGGATCAGGTTGATTTTTCCGAGAAACTTGCTTATATCCGCCATCGTGGAAGCGGCGACGTGCTGATGGTTCCGCTTGGAGACATTGGCGCGGAGGGAAAACCTTTGGCGCCCGCCGATTTTACCGGCGGCCAGCATCCTTTTGGCGCAGCATCGCGCAAGACGCCTGCGGATGGAATCGTGAAAGCTCCAGGAGCCAATGCAGTGCTGGTGGCCAATCCGGCTGATAAGAGCGTCTACTACTACGAGGAAGGCATGGCCGCCCCCAAAGGACAATTTTCCAATTACGGCAGGGAGGCCCTGGCTGTGATGGTTGTAGATCGCAGCTTGAAGGACCATGCCCCCGGTGTTTACGAGGCCGTAGCGCGCTTGACCCGGCCCGGACATTATGTAGTCCCGTTCGTAATGCTGTCGCCGCAGGTAGTGCACTGCTTCGAGGTCACGGTCGAGCCTGCACCGTCTCCCACCGTAGCGGTTGCGCAGCCGCCCAAAGTTGAACTGCTGCTGACCGGAAAGCGCACAATGAAGACGGGCCAGCCGATGCATTTGCGCTTTCGCTTAGTCAATCCGCAAACTCATGAACCTCTTCAAAATCTCCAGGATGTGCGTGTGCTGACCGTGCTCTCCCCGGGCCTCCATCCACAGCGGCAAGCGGCGGTGGCGGAGGGCCCTGGCATTTATGCCGTCGATTTCATTCCTTCTGAGCCAGGCACTTACCTGGCTTACGTGGAATGCCTCTCTCATGGACTCACTTTCAACAACCCGCAAGGTGTAGCGTTGCATGCGGAAGACTCTGGAGCCGGGCAATGATTCGTGGAAACAAGTGGATGTGGTCTTTGC
>DASZEU010000567.1:0-5326 GCA_035940535.1 Candidatus Angelobacter sp. | reverse complement strand
GATAGGTATAGAAACGCTTGTAGCCAAAGTCGCGGCCCAGCAGTCCAAACTTCCACAGATGATAAGCAATATCTTTGCCCACATAAGTAACGGTGTTGTTGGAGCGGACTATTACCTTGGCGTCTTCATCCGGCCCTGCCTGCTCTCTCGCCTCTGCCGGGTTACTACCGGCCCGGCGCATCACCCAGCAACCTTTATTCTTGCCTTCGGTCTCGAAGTAGAGCACGCCCTTTTGCTTCATCTGTTCAAATGCCAAGTCCCAGAAATGCAGACGCAGAATCTCGCTTTCGCGCGGCAGAAAGTCATATTGAATGTCTAGCCGCTGGGTCGTCTCTAAGTGATGACGCAAGATTGCCGTGGAGACCACCTCAGCGATCTCAGCAATCTGGTTGCCTCCCTGCTCAATGTCGTGCAAAGTCTGTAATCGCACCTTCAGGTTAGCTTTGTCCTGTTCATACCACTGCGAGACGCGCGCATAGAGGTCCCAGCAGTAGTAGTCGAACCGTGGAGCCGAAGAACTTATGAGTTTTTCAACTTCTGCTTTGTCCTTTTTTTCCAGGTGAATGAAGCCCACGACGACATCCGCAACCTGCACTCCGGTATTGTCAATATAGTTTTGGACATCGACATGAGCGCCGGTTGTCCGCAACAGACGCACGAAGGTATCGCCCAAAATGGCATTGCGCAAGTGGCCGATATGCACCGCCTTATTGGGATTGATGCTGGTGTGTTCAACCAGAACAGTTTCAGGCGCTGCGCCTTCAAGCCCGCGATACGGCTGCGCTTGCAGCAAGAGACGCGCTGCGGATTGCCGGTCGAGCCGGGCATTGATGTATCCAGCCCCAGCAACTTCGAACTTTTTGAATCCCGATACATCTCCCAGCGCGGATATTACTTCTTCCGCAATTTTCCGTGGTGGTTTACGCAGCTTCTTGGCCAGCTCGAAACAGAAGGTCAGCGCATATTCTCCGAGGGAGACGCTGGGCGGCTGGTCAACGACGATGCGCGGTAACTCGACATCGTAGTGACGTTTGAGTACGTCCCGAACGTGCTGGACAAGTTGCTGCTGTAATTCCAGATACAAAGTGCTCTACCTTTACGTAGATTCAAAACCAAAACCCACCACCCTTCGGCGGACCTCAGGGCAGGCTGCGACACGAAGGCACGGCGAAAACCTAAAACCAACACCAAAGTCAAAACCTCAACCACAGAGGGCACGAAGGAGCACAGAGGTGTTGGGAATTGGAGGCGTTCTGCAGTTCGATATTTAGTTTTCGTAGTTGCTGAGCGAACATGAATTATAGCAAACGACAATGGTGAAGCCGGTTTGACGCAATAGCGCATGAACCCTATTATGAAAGATTGGTAGTTACTCTGTGTGACTTCGTGTATTCGGTGGTAATAAGGGTATTGGTGTTGCTGTTGTTTTAGGTTTTCTCCGTGCCTCCGTCTCTCCGTGGTGGGTTTTGATTTTATGCGCATCGCTTATCTCGAATGCTTTTCCGGTATCAGCGGCGACATGTTTCTGGGCGCCCTGCTGGACTGCGGCGTTTCCGCAGAGCTGTTTACCAGGACTGTCGAGGCGTTGGGCGTGGAGGCCAAGCTGGAAATATCTCGTGTGCAGCGTAGCGGCATCAGCGCGGTCAAGCTCGATGTCGTGATCGCGGGCGAGAAGGAGTTGCCTCGCGAGGAGTTTCTGGAAAAGAACGAGCACCATCATCGTGAGCACGATCATGAGCATAGTGATCACATTCATGAGCACTCGCATCATGACCACCAACACGATCATGAACACTCTGCGCAGGGACATTCGCATCATCGTGGCCTGAAGGAAATACGGCAGATCATCAACAAAGCTGCGATCAGCGAATCGGCCAAGCAGCGGGCCATAAGAATTTTCGAAACGCTGGGAGCAGCGGAAGCCAAAATCCACAACACTGACATTGAAAAGATCCACTTCCATGAAGTGGGCGCGATTGATGCCATTGTGGATATTACCTGCGCGGCGGTGGGCTCTGAGGCGCTGGGCGTAGATGAGATTATCTGCTCTCCCTTGAACGTTGGCGGCGGAATGGTGAAGTGCGCACATGGCACAATCCCCATACCTGCCCCAGCGACTTTGGAGTTGCTTAAGAACGCGCCGATTTACTCTGGGGAAATTCAAAAGGAACTAGTCACACCGACCGGCGCGGCCATTGTGAATGTGCTCGCCCGCAGGTTTACGTCGTTTCCGAAAATGAAGACCGAGAAGATTGGCTACGGCGCAGGCACGCGGGACTTTAAGGATTTTCCCAACGTACTGCGGATGACGGTGGGCGAGAGCAGCGACGAAAATAAAGTCTTGGCGCCGGAAGAGACCATTACCATTCTGGAAGCGAATGTTGACGACATGACGCCCCAGGTGTTTGGCTACGTAATGGACCGGGTGTTGCAGGAAGGGGCGCTGGACGTGTTTGCCACCCCTGTGCAGATGAAGAAGAACCGTCTGGCTATGCTGCTGACGGTGCTCTGCTATCCCGAAGATGCGCAGCGGTTAACGCAACTAATTTTTGCTGAGACTACAACCATTGGTGTCCGTACCCGGCAGGAACAGCGTACCCGGCTGGCGCGCCGCCACCTTTCAGTCACTACGAAATGGGGTGAGGTCAGGATGAAGCTGGCCAACCTGAATGGCAGCATCAGCAACTATGCTCCCGAGTACGAAGATTGCCGACTGATCGCCGAACAGCAACGAGTACCATTGAAAACGGTGATGCAGGAAGCCATGAAAGTTTACCTGGAAAGAGAAACCCCGGAAAGAAACAATGGATAAGGGCCAGAAGTTCTACATCACGACGCCGATCTATTACGTGAACGCGCGTCCGCATATCGGGCACGCGTATACGACGATTGTGTGCGACGCCATCGCTCGCCGCAAACGGATGCTCGGCTACGACACGTTTTTCTTAACCGGGACCGATGAGCATGGCGTTCATGTGGAGCGATCGGCCACCGCTGCCAACACGCCGCCGCAAAAGTGGGCGGACCAGGTTTCGGCGGAGTTCCGCAAACTCTTTGACCGGCTGGAAATCAGTTACGACGACTACATCCGCACTACCGACGAGCGTCATGAACGTGGAGCCCAGGAGATTTTCCGGCGCATCCAGAACAATGGCTACATCTATAAAGGTACCTACACCGGCCAGTACTGCGTTTTCGATGAGCTCTATGTGGACTCTGTAGGTCCGGGCGCCCCCTGTCCGGAATGTGGCCGGCCTACGGAAACCGTCAGCGAAGAAAACTACTATTTCAAACTTTCGGCATTTGCGGACCCGCTGCTGAAGTACTACGAGGAGCATCCAGAGTTCATACGCCCCGAAACCCGCCGCAACGAGGTGATTGCATTTGTTCGCAGCGGGCTGCGCGATCTCTCCATCAGCCGCAGCACGTTCAAATGGGGTATTCCGGTTCCAGGGGATCCTAAGCATGTGATATACGTCTGGCTCGACGCTCTTACCAATTACTGCACTGCCATCGGTTTGGGATCACAGGACGAAGAAGAGCAGAAGAAATTTGAGCGCTACTGGCCCGCCGATGTCCACATGATCGGCAAGGAGATCATCCGTTTCCATTGCGTCTACTGGCCGGCATTTCTGCTGGCTGCCAACCTGCCGCTTCCCAAATCGGTAATCGCGCATGGATGGCTGCTGTTTGAAGAAAGCAAGATGTCGAAGTCGCGTGGCAACATCGTCCGCGCCGAAACCGTGCTGGAGGTGCTGGGCAACGATGCCTTGCGCTATTTCCTGCTGCGCGAGATCGTCTTTGGCCAGGATGGCTCCTTCAGCTTCGATGCCGTGGTGCAGCGCTACAACTCCGATCTGGCCAATGACTTGGGCAATCTCTCCAGCCGTACCTTGACCATGATCAGCCGCTACTTCAATGGCTCAGTTCCCTACCCATCACCGACCGTTGCCCGGAAAGATGCCGATGATGTCATCAAGGAACATGCGCAGGCCTTGATAAAAGAGTTCGGCCAGTTGTTTGACGATTATCAGTTCTCCCGCGCTTTGGAGAATGCATGGTCTTTGATAGGCGCAGTGAATAAGTACCTAGTTGAGCAGGAGCCGTGGATCGTCGCCGAGAAAGAAGGCGAGGAAAACCGCGCCCGCCTGGCTACCATCCTCTATACTTCTGCCGAAGCATTGCGTGTTGTAACAGCGCTGGCCCATCCAGTTGTGCCAGAGTCCACTGGAAGAATATGGAACCAGCTTGGCCTGGGCGACATTTCGCGTTTTGACCTCAGCAGCTTGCAATGGGGACAGTTGCCGCTGGGCGGTAAGCTCGGCAAAATCGAACCTGTCTTTCCTCGCGCCGACAAGAGCGCTATTGAAAGGATGCAGAAAATGGAACAAGAACGTACCGCCGCCACCGCAGCTTCAACTCAATCGCCAGCAGTTTCCACTCCGGTTGCAGAAGGAGCGCGTCCGAGCGAACCTGCAACCCAGGCAGCCCACGGACCAACACCATCTGCTCCTACTCCTACAGGTGTCGCGCCAGCCACCAAGGACGGCAAGATTACCATTGATGACTTCTTGAAAGTAGAGTTGCGGGTAGGCCAAGTGAAGGTTGCTGAAAAAGTAAAAGGAGCCGACAAGCTGCTGCGTCTGGAAGTTGACATAGGTACGGAGGTCCGCCAGTTAGTAGCCGGCATTGCGCTCGCCTACGAACCTGAGTCCCTGATCGGCCGCAAGGTGGTCATCGTAGCCAATCTCCAGCCTCGCAAACTTCGCGGCCTGGAATCGAACGGCATGATCGTGGCTGCATCCGTTGGCGAAGACGGCAAACCCGTACTCGCAGGGTTCCTGGAAGATGTGCCGATTGGGGCCAAACTCAAGTAGGAACCGGGCTCACCGCGGAGGCGCGGAGACGCGGAGAAAACCAAAGAACTTTTACCGCAAAGGACGCTTAAGGGCGCAAAGGAAAATCAAAGCCAAAATCTCAATGCGGAGGCGCATAATTTTCTTGCAATCGCTAAGCGAGGTAGTGTATCTGTATGACAAACTTACATGGCTTCCACAAGCACTCCGCAGGTTCTAGCGCCACCGGTTCCCGATCCAATCCAGCATACGGCACAGCGGCGATGGGCTGATTTAGGGCTGGTTCTGCTCATAGGGTTTGTGCCGTTGGTTTTACCGGCAGTCTATGCGCTTATCATCCCAATTCAAGGAACAGAAGGTTCTACTAATTTCCGGTTCATGTTTGGTTTTCTGAATGGGACATTGACAGGATGATACGAGGAGCATCTTTTGTACATCGATTCGCACGCCCATCTTGAAGGCCATAAGTT
>DASZEU010000566.1:0-14818 GCA_035940535.1 Candidatus Angelobacter sp. | reverse complement strand
TGCAAATGCGAGACCGGCCCCTGGAAATTCAGGTTAATGTTGTACTGGTTGACGGTTGTATTGATGCGCAGGTTGACTACGGGTTCCGTCTCGATAGGATTCAGGAAATTGATGGTTCCCTGCTGGATCACATAGCGGTTGCCAGCCACAAACATCTCACCGCCGGTAAGGTTGGTTCGGCCAAGAATCACCGGGTCGGCCGCTGTACCTACCACACGGAGGTTGGCGCTGCCTTGCAAGCTCACCTTACTGCTCACCAGGTTCATCTGCGAGGTAGATTGAACAGCAATGTCCAGCCGCATTCCGGCAGCCAGCCCTTGTGATGTGGGTGGCGATGATTCTCCTCCCGAAAACTGGTTGATAAACGTGCTGGTATCAAAGTCGGGCGTAAAGGAAACATGCTCGATGTTGACTTGACCTCTCAGCATGGAGGCCTCGGTTGTGCCGGTTAAAGCTAAATTCGATCCTACGACCACCCGCACTCCGTCGGGATAACGGATGCGAACATTATTGGCGGCCAAAGCAAGATTGAATTGAATTGCAGGACGATACGCAACTCCGCCTCTTGCGGTGATCGTACCGCCACCGACCTGCCCTTGGAAGCTGGTTACCTCCAATCGCTCCTGGGTCACCGTGAACACTCCGTTGGCGTTATCGAGACCCAGAGGCGCGGTGGTCGTGTGGACATTGGCGTTGACCAGCCGAATCTGGCCTTGAATATTGGATCCCGCACCGTAACGCTGCGAGTTGATGTCGAACTTCAGTTGGCCGCTGGTCAGAAGATCAGGCTGCATCAACTGGATGATGCGCAAGTCGGCAGTTCCCTGCACCAGCAGCGATATGGCCTTGGGGCTGGCTACCGGTACACTTCCTTGAATATGGATGTCGGTGCCGGTCCCCTGAATGGCGGTGGGCTGCAGCATGGCAACGCCATTCTGATAATCGAGATGGATAGGCTTGGCTGCGGCAAACTGTAGCTCTTTATAGCTGGCAGAGAGCACCGGAATCTGAAGGTGGGCTTCAAGCTTGGTTTTGTCTTGCAAGGGTCCCCGCAGCGTGACGTGCAGCTCGGTTTGTCCCCCTACCGCGCCCGCCTGGGCCGGGGCATACATGGCCAGCAACGGCCCAAATAGAATGCGCCCTGTATCCAATTGGAGGTTGGCATTGTAAGGAGCATCAATGCCCACCGTTCCGTTGGCCTTCACGTAGGTTTCCACGACCTGGGAATTCAAATTGATGGTGGCCAAGTGGTCGCGCACATTGGTCGTGAAGGTCAGGCCGCGGATGGTTTGGTCTTGTACTTGAAGCTTGGGAATCTCTACCGAGGCCGTAAGCTCCGGCGACTTGATGGTTCCACGGCCACTGACATTGATGCTCACTCCGCCATTGACCTGCATATTGCCGGCCTGCACGGTATGCAACTTCTCTATACGAAGATTCGCGGCATGGAGCTCGGCTTCATAAGCTTCGGTCTTTGGATGGTAGACAACATTGGCCTGAGTCGTCCCTGCGGCCATCTTGAGCAGCAGGTTGGTATCGATGGCGTCGCCGGTTCCTTGAAATTTGATATTCAACGTCTGGATGGATTCACCTGATACCTTGCCATTTGCAAGGCTGATGTCGCCCTGCCCCACCGGATTGAGTTGTGAACCATGCAACGAGATGTTGGCCGAAACTGTCCCTGAAGCTGGGAATGTCTGATTGGCAAGCCGCTCCAGGTCCGCGATTGAAAGTTGCGCTGCCGAGACCTGCACGCTGACCGGACTGGAAGGCGTGTAGGCCCAGTTGTTCAGATGGGTCTCGAGATTGAAGTTGATGTGTCCCTGGGGCACAGCTTCCAGATCACCATGAGTAAGGCTCGCCAACGATGGGTTGGCAGTAATGTTGGTACGCAATACCTTCCAGGAACTGCCTTTGACCTTCAGGTTGTTGGCAGTCAGTTGTCCCCGAAACTCCGGCTTGCTGGTTGATCCGGTGACGTCGCCGGTAAGAGTCGCTGCTCCATAGAGTCCCAAACTCTGCGAAGGCTGGCCGGGTGTAGGTTTGCTGAAATTAGCTGCCAGCAATTCCAGTTCATGCAAATTGTTGGATTGCATGTTTACCTGGAGTTGACAGCGGTTACTCACCTCTCCGTTCAACGTAATGGAGGTCTGCGGGGTCCGCACATAGCTCTGATTCAACACAACCGTTTTGTTCACAGCCGCATATCCGGCATGGATCGCGCCGTTCAAGGGCGTGGAAGACGACTTAGGCCCCAGCGCAGCTTGAATCGTCGCGTCAGTGTGGGCCACGAGGTTGTCCAGGGTCTTAGCCCATGTGGCGTTGGCATCGGCGTTGATCTTGCCGTGCAGATCGGCTTGCTCCAGCGAACGGTTTCGGGAAGCGAACTTAATGGCATCGATGGAAACATCTTGGAGCGAGGCCTGCACTTTGGCCTTAGACGCGCCGCTCAGATCATGGATGGTGAGCTTGGCATTGAGGCTCCCACCGAGCAGATGCGCATGGATATCGCGCACCTCGGCATTGCCTCCGGCAAGCTGATACTGTGCGCCGAAATCCTGCACTACGCCCCGAAAGCTGGGTGTGTTGACTGCGATGCTGCGGCTGCTGACCTGGCCCGAGACCGAGACCGTCTCCAGCGGCGGACGATTCGGATCGGCCTGATAGGTCAATGATCCATTGAGACTGACCGTACCCGTGGGGAGGGTGGGATCTTTCAGGATGCGCTTGAAGTCGTCAGCCACCAGCACAGCATCGTAGCTGGCCTGAACGTGCAGATTGGGATCGCTGTAGTTTTCCGCCGAGGCTTTTAACGTTACCTGTGAACTTCCGGTCGAAAACACCAGGCGGTCAAGATCAAAGCGCGTGGCCGTGGCATTAAAGTGCGCTTGCAGGTCGTGCACCATAGGCGCATAAGCGCCATATTGAATCCGGCCTTGCTTGTAGCCCAGATCGCCGTAATAGCGGCTCTGAAGGTTGTCAAAAGCGGCGTTTACGTTGAGGTCGTGCAGTTCGGCATCGAGTACGCTTTTCTTATCGTTGTAGTAGATCTCACCCCGATCTAGTACGAACTTCTGAATCGCCAGGTCGAAGATGCTGGTCTGGCTGCTGCTTTTCTTTTGCGATTTGGGAAAATTATTCTCACCCGCCTTGTTCACCGAAACTCGCACGATGGGATGGTCGATCTCAACATCCTGCAAGCGCCATGTCTGGCGCATGAGGGAAAGAATCTTGACGCTGGCGTGCAGCCGGTCGGTTTGCAACAGAGGCTTGCCGGGATCAGGCTCCGTGCCATGCACCTTCACGTCATAGAGGTCCACAGTGAGAGTGGCGAGATGCACGTCGAAGTCCCGCACCTCGATTTTCGCGCCGGTAGATTCGGCAATGCTGCTCGTGATCTTGGCCAATACGAAATGACGAAAACGTTCGTTGTGCTCCAACAGCAGGACCCCGGTTATCACGATCACAGTCACCAGCACAAAGATTCCCGCAGCGCTCCACAGGACGATCTTTCTCCACCTGCGAGCTGTGCTCCGAGGTGACTTGGAGTCATGTTCTTTCTTCAAAAATTTTTGAAAATACTTCATGGTTTTCTCCGTGTCTCCGTACTACAAGGTGCTTCGAAATCCTGCTTTTTCTCGCAAATTTTTCATCGAAATCAAATTCTTCTCTGCGTCTCCGCGCCTCCGCGGTGCAACTGGTTTCTCGGTGTTTTCTCCGTGTCTCAGTGCCTCCGTGGTGGGTTTTGGTTTATCAGCGGCTGCTCGGGCGCCCCACTTCAAAACGCCTGACCTAAGGTAATGAAAAACTGTGTCGCTTTAATTCCGGTAATTGGGTTGAGGTTGTGGCCAATATCGAAGCGCACCGGACCTACCGGGGTCTTGTACCGGAACCCAAATCCCAGAGTGTTGGTGTAATTGGAGAAGAAGTTGCCGAAACCGATGCTGTTGTATACATTGCCTCCGTCGTAAAAAACCACGCCGCCCAGGCCGCTGCCAATCAGCGGAAGCTCCATAGGAATGGGAAAGCGCAGTTCCGAATTCAGAATCACCAACTGCGAGCCTCCCACGGGGACGCGGATCTTCGAGCAGGTAGAGGTGTCAGCAGGGTTGCTGCACACCGCTACGGTTCGTTGCGGCCCTGCGCCGTTCAGAGGAAATCCTCGCAGCGTGCTGCCGCCACCCGAAAAGAAGCGTTCGCTGAGCGGCACGCGGGCTCCGGCATAAGCCTGTTCGAGTCCCAACCGGAAGCTGTTGGCCCAGATCAGGTGATCTCCGCCTCCCACCGCCCGATAGTAAGCAACCTGGCCCAGGAATCGAGTAAAGTCGGTGTTGGAGCCCAGCACGCTGGGATTGATGGCCGTCTCGATGCTCTCGTAAATGCCGCGATGCGCATCCAGGGCGTTATCGCGGGTATCACGAATGAATGACGCCGAAAGCGTGGAGAGGTGTTCGTTGCGGTCTTCTGGCGTCACCAGATCGGGTACCAGGAGATGAGAGAGATTGGTACGGCGAAAGTTATAACGCAGAAAGAGCGTCTCAGTCTTCTTGGCATCCAGAGATCTCTGGAACTGGAGTCCTGCCTGGCCGATCTGCGCTGTAAATATGGGGTTCTGGCTGGTTCGCTCGCCGGAAAGCGTGAGGCTCGAACTCCATATACTGTCCCAGAATGAAGGACTCGACCAATTGGCCGAGAGGCGCTGATCCAGTCGCGAGCCGAAGATACCCAGGGTAACCGTTTCTCCGCGTCCCCGGAAGTTGAAGCGGCTGTACTCGATTGAACCTCGAGGCCCATAGAAAGTCTTTTGGCTGGTCTTAAAGGTTGCCGGCAGTCCAACGGGAGGCAAGTTCGGCAGCGCGATAGTTCCGCCGGGAACCGCCCCGCCGCGATTGAATGCTTCAAATCCGAACCCATAAGTAAGGCTGTTGCGCTTGGCCTCATGCAGTTTGACCAGCACCTCCACATCCGAGTCGTTGGTAATCGGACGCTGGGGATCAACGCTGGTCCAATCAAAGACTCCCAGGGTATAGAGCTGGCTTTCAGACTTGAGCAAATAGCTTTCATTCAAGGGTTTACCAACCGGAATTTTCGCATTGCGGGCAATGATTTCCGGGCGGGTGTGATGCGCGCCCAGTGTCTCAACCATGACCGTGTGCACCTGCGGCCCTTCTTCAATCGTATAAACCACCTCAACATGGTGTGGTTCATTCTTCACGGGACGGCTGATGGCCTTGAATGCGGCGGTGAGGTATCCACGATCAAGATAGGTGGCGATGATCTGGTCGCGGTCCTTATCTAGTAGTTGGGCTGAATATGGTTTCCCTGCAATAAGGTTGAGTCCCTTGGGAGCGAGATCGGTTTCCGGGATTGAATTATTCCCTTCGATGCGGAGGCTCTCCACCATATCCTGCACACCTTCATTTACCTGAAAGGTGATCTTCAGCTTGCCTTGATCGTCGTTGACTACCGAAGGTGTAACGGTCGCCTGGCTGTAGCCGGCGTTCCTGTAGATGGCTTCCAGGTTCTTGACGCTCTTGTGCAGGAGTTGCTGGCTGTATTTTCCGTGGGAAAAGAAGTGTCCTTTGGCAACGGCCACGTGGGAGAGAAGGTCATCGTCAGGAAAATTATGGTTTCCGCGGACCGCCAGAGAGTTTACCTTGCCCTTCTTGCCCTTTTCAATCACGTACACAATCGTGGTTCCGGCAGCATTCCGGTCCATGCGGCTGGTGACCTTGGCATCGAAGAACCCCTTGGACTGGAAGTAGGAAACCAGATTGTTCGCTCCTTCCTGAACCAGATCAGCATCCACCGAATTTTCCTGGTAGATGGGAATCAACTTCTTCTGGGTGCGGCCCCAGACACGGGCTCCCTGAACATTGATGGCAATCTTTTCGCCCTGGGTGACTTTGAAGGTGATGTCCGCGCGGTTGGTCGTGGGACTGTAGTTGGCTGCAATCAACTGCACGTGGCCAGCCAGATAATGCTGCTTGCCTAACTCTCCCTGCAAATAAGTGGTGGCCGTCTCCAGCTTCTTGGAGGAATAGACTTTGCCACTCTTCAGATAAGCGCCCCGCAAGCGAGCGCCCCATGAATGCAGGCTTTTCTCTAAGCGCTTAGTTTCTTCATCCGAGGCCCCGGTAAGAATAATGTTTCCAAATTTTGCCTTGCGCTTCAGGTTGACATGAAAAAGGACGTTCACCACGCCGTGAGCAGCGTCAGTCTGCAACTCCGGCTCGACTGTCGCCTGGAAGTATCCAACCCGATGAAAAAAGTTGATCATGCCAGATTCGGCTTCGTCCACCCGGCTGCCCGTGTACGGTTCCTGGTTGGGGAAGTTGGCCACCTGCAGCAGGCGCGTATAGGTAAACACCTTGGTGGCATTTCCGAAATCAAAGATGCCGAAATAGTAGGCAGGCTGGAGCACGAACAATACTTGCAGTCCATTAGCCTGGGGACGGACTTCGAGTTGCACGTCCTTGCACTGGCCCGTTTGCTTCAACGCGGCAATCGTGGCATCAACTTTTGCCTTGGAGTACGGTGCGCCTGTGGGCTGGGCGATCAGTGCCCGGAGCTGGCGCACGTTCAAGTCAGGACGCCCGGCGATATCAACCGCAGAAACATTCTGCCCTTCGTAAGAGATGGTTGATGGGGTGATCTGCTGGGCCGTCAAGATCTGGAGGGCCAGGACAAACACACAGAGATACAGTACGTACCGGGGAGCATTCATCGCGGAGACAGGCCTTCCTCTTCTGGAATTTGGCTGTGTCCAGAAGGTCACCTCAGGAGAACTTCTTAATACCTCTATTAGATTGGCGGCCTAAGGCTGTTGTTGCCAGCGTGTACATTGCCAAAATTGCCAGGATTGCCAAAATTGGCATTCGATTGTCGAAGAATCGGTGGTCTCGCGAGATTTTTATGCCGTTTTGCAGACCGCCAAGCCAGCGAAGCGGGCGATCATACCTGTAGCCCAGAGCGCAAGAAGATGTGAATGAATTGATTTGGCAATTTCCGCGCTGAAAACCTTTCGTTTAAATGCGCTATAAACGATTTGTGGAGCGTGGATATACATTTTCGAGACCTTTAAAATCAAATGGATCAATTCATTCACACCTTCGTAAGCGCTGGGTCTGGAGTTTCTACATTTGTAATCACGATTTTACGGGGTTAAGTCCCCGAAGGGGACGTCTGACAGTAGCCCCAATACGGTTCACTTAAGGAATTCGAAGTTGTCAGGGACTCAGATGGTCAGCGCCGTAGGCGCACTAAGAAGTTAGCCCAGCGTGTGAACGCTGGGAAAAGATTACAGATAAATGACAAGCCCCAGAGGGGCGACACAGGTTTTCTTTTGCTCTCTCCGACAAATCTGTTAATCGAAAAGGTTCATGGAAAGCTTAACTGAACCGTATTGACAGTAGCCCAGCATGATTCGGCGCTGTCAGGCGCCGAATCCAATGCTGGGTTAGCTTCAAAACCCAGGAATCACAACACTAACTGCCTCGCACCGGAGGCACATTCATCGTGGCGCTTCTTGCCCCGCCAGCGGAGACCGAGGCCTTTGGAGATCTTTTCCATCCACTCGTGATATTGGGCCAGAATCTCAGCATACATGTCATACTTCTGCGCTTCCTTCTTGAGGTCGGGCCTCTTGGTTCGGTCTATGGAAGGTCTAAACATGAAAGTTGCCAGCCAAATGCCTACGGCAGCCATGTAAGCCGCTGGATCGGCAAGGGAAAGCACATTTATAAATTTCGCTCCGAATATGGCATGAACCAGATAAGCCAGCGCCTCAGCGATGGAGGACATGGCAAAGCCCAGGAGAATGCCGATCTGGTAGCGCGTGAACTTGCCGATGTAGGCGAGTGCAACAGCGAAGACTGCGAGTTCCGTCCAGTGGACACCCGCCATAAAGGCGATAAAAGCAGTGTACAGGCCAGCCAACTTACCAACAGCAATAGGATGTAGCATTCCCCACCAAGCAACCAGACCACTGATGACCAGCAGCCAAATCGGAACCAAAAGGAGTTGAATGGCTGGCTTGAATTCCCATACCTGCTGAAAGATGCTTTGGAGAACAAGCAAAGCGAACACTCCGTAGATTACATCGGTGGCCAAGTACACCCAGAAATACGCCACCTCATGATGAACGGTCGAAATTCTCACAATGGATGCGCCGAGAGCGTAGATGTTGTAAACAAAAAAGAGCGGAAAGTTCCTGCGGGAGCCATGGCGGAGAAAAACAACCACCAACGCCGCCTGCATCAGCGGTGTATACCTAAAAACCCAACTGAGTATGGCAATGATCCGCACCGAGTCAGCTTAAACCAATCATCCATACGGGCCAAGGGTTGTTTCGAGATAGGGGGCTGGCCGCATTGAGCGCCTACCAGCTCCCCTTTGTTGCGTTTAGTTGCAGGTGCATCCGGGGCAGCAGAGGGGCATAGGAAGTCCCGTTCCATCTGCGGATACGGTAGCGGCTGATCCCAAAGCGAGCAGGAACAGCACGGGTACAGCGATGCGAATGATAATTGTTTTCATAGTGGGTTTCTCCTTTTGGCTGCTGGCACGAGTGAGCAGCAGCAGGGCAAGCATAGCCCTTGCGGTTTTTGAAAGGGCAAGATTCAAGGGTTTGATTCGGAAAGCCTAACAGATACACCGAAGCGGGTGGCTTAATAACATTAAGGAATATCAATCATCGTCGGCGGATTATTTGGCGATGGCAGGCTTGCGGATAAAAATTAATCAGTATAAATGCTTCTCCGGTTATAACAAGCGTATTCGCAGGATTTTTACAAAAATCAGAATGAATTTCACATGCGAGCCAGAATCTCGCGCTCCTGTCCATAATACCGGGCATGAGCAGCGGCTTTTTCCCTGGCTAGTTTGTACAGTAGCAATGTGTCGCGAGTTGCGGATTCCCATAGGGCGGCGATGGGTTGAAGCGGCAGCAATCGGAACTTGTCGAGCCGCAGGAGCGCATTGAGAATGTTGAACTTCAACCTCTGCCGCCGGGCCAGCGTCAGAAACTCATGGTCCGATTTGCGAGTGGCAAGGATTTTTTGGACATGCTGCTCCAATTCTCTTTTTGACTCAGCATCTTCCGCCAGAAGAGTATCGGTATCCTTGTCAGGCCCAAGGAGAGCCAGCAAACCGAAGAGTTCTTCCTGTTCGGCTTGGTCTTGCGGCAGCGATCCTTCACGCTCAACATGTTTTTCGCCCTTCTGCAAGGCTGTAATGGCTCTCGAACGCATGGAACTTTCCCGGTCCAGGTCTTTGCGCCATAGCGCGGCAACCCGCAAGTCGTCGGCAGCAGAACAGTCGATAGCCTTGATATTTTCTATCATGCGCAGAAGGCATTGGCTTCCCAGGGCGATCCGGCTGTGCAGTTCGCGCCGCAGCTTCCGTTCGCGGGACAGGGAAAAAACAGAGAACTCAGTTGCGTAGCTTTGGCGGAAGCTCGCAGGATCAAAAGCGATGTCAATCTCTTCCCAATTTGTCGGTTGCAGGAACATCACAACCTCTTCTGGGATATGCGCCGTAAACCGGGTCAGATACTTCACGAGCCACAAGCCAATAAGGGTCAGGACACAGCCGCCTAAGAGCGAAAGCCATAAGCATGCAACCATTCAGCCCCTCTCACAATGTATCGGTCAACAAACTGGCAAATATGCCAGAAAATACAATGGGTTGGGATAGATTGGTCATTTTGTTCCAAATTCGGAACACGACGAAAAGATTGCGCGGCCTGCGGCTCTTGATGATCTCTTCTAAGTCAGTGGCGAAGTCGGGATCTAAAGTTGGTTCATACCCTGACTCCTTCGCGTGCACCTCGGCCAGAGCTAGAGATTCGGAGATCAGGCAAAGGCCCGTGACATTGATTCAGTATTTCAAGGTTTACCGCGAGCAGAAACTCGCTTATGATTGGCTCAGCCACCTAATTCTTAATCTATATACTAAGGATTACTTAGCGACTCCCCCGCAAAGATGGGAGGCGCATTGATACTGACATGAATCTGAGCGAGCCCACTCAATGCCGGGTGTCAGTGTTGATCAGAGTCCGAAATGAAGAGCCTGCTCTTCGCCGGCTCTTTGAATGCCTGCGCATCCAGAAGCTCGATCGCCCTTTCGAAGTGGTGGTGATCGACAACGAATCGGACGATGGATCGGCAGAAGTGGCCAGGGCGATGGGCGCAAGAGTCTTCACGTTTCCGCGATCACTTTTTGGCTATGGAAGAGCAATCAATGTTGGAGTCAAGCTCTGCCGCGGAGACTTGATCGTCCTGCTTTCGGCCCACTCATGGCCGCAAGGCGATGATTGGTTGAGCCGCATGGTCAATTGTATCGAGGACCGCGGTGTGGCAGCCGCCTACTGCCGGCAGCTCGCTGACGGCGAGGTCTGCCGGCAAGAAAAAACGCGATTCAACGTATTTCCGGAGCACAATTGCAAACTGGATACGGAAACGCTTGTGCAACGATGCAAGTCCGGAGAGGACGTATATGAGATCTGCTGCTTTTCCAATTCAGCCGCTATTGTCCGGCGTGAGGTGGTCCTCCGTTTTCCGTTCCGGAACCTGCCGTTCGCCGAAGACAGGGCGTTCGTCTTGGATTGCGTGATGGCGGGGCACTCCATCGCGTATCTCGGTACTGCTTCCGTTGCTTACCAGCAGCCTGCCACCTTCAAGAATTTCTACCGGATTGGGTGGGCCTGTAATATTTCCAAGCACCTCATTCGTGAGCTCGGAAGTGAGGCCATCGGCACCGACCTGCGTAAGTCAGAGCTGGTCCGGAAGGTTGTGAGACTACTATGCAAGCCGCTGGAGATGATTGGCCGGACCATAGAGGCGCTGCTACGCGACAGAGCGCAACTCGGGCGAGCGACCCGCTACGCTGCTATCTCATGCGCAATGTCGTTGGGCTGCATCGTGGGCGAACTGACCTGGCATAGGCATCGAAAGACGGCCTGCTGCGATTCCTCAGTCCTTTTGATTGCGGAAAAAAGTATCAGTATCGTGGCCCAGGAGAGAATGTTACCTACGATTTGATGTAAAAGCTTCTGACCCAGGAATCGGTAGGTCAGGAACGAGAATCCAATGAGTTTCTTGCTTTCGTCTTCCAAAATGTTGATGATGAAGCTGAATGACTAGGAGAGGAAATGGCCATTTTGATCGAAGATGCACAGGTAGAGCGATTGGCTGAGCAACTAGCCAGTGCTGAAGGGGTGTCCGTCGCGGAAGTGGTTCGCGAAAGTCTGTTCTCCCTTGCAAACCTGCGCGGTGTGACCACCCGTAAGCCCGATTTGCGCGAGCGTCTTGCCGCCCTGGCGCGCGAGGTCGATGCTGTACCGTGCTGCCCCACCAATGCACGTAGCGATAACGAACTCTTGGGCTACAACGAACACGGGACATGGTAATAGATACCTCCGCAGTGCTGGCCTGGCTCAAGGATGAAACCGAACGGGAACGCATCATCGCCGCACTTGAGGCGCACCCAGTCTGCCGCATCTCGGCAGTCAGCCTGCTGGAAACGTATATCGTGGTGCGCGCACGTGAACACCCCACCATGCTGGGTAAGTTGCACCGTTTTCTGGAAGAGATTGAGGCGGTGGTAATGCCTTTTGATGAACAGCAGGCTCGCTTAGCCGACGCGGCATTCCAACGTTATGGCAAAGGCCAGAAGCATCCGGCCCAACTCAATCTGGGGGATTGTGCTGTGTATGCGCTGGCGAAGTCGATAGGAGAGCCATTGCTGTTCGTCGGTAATGACTTTGCACAGACGGATATTGAATCATGCTGATCCTCAGGCAATTCGCCCGCGCTGACCGTTGCAGTTTCGTCCTGACAAGGCGGCCCAGGTGCTGCTGACGGTTATTGTCAAGAAGCCGGATGCTGTGGCGCGTGCGCTCGAAAGCTAAAGGAGTGGTGTTGTCGCGTTTCGTCTTTTTTAGTTCCTGTTCACACCCCTGGGGTGGTAGTGAAGAACTGTGGGCGGGAGCTGCTGCGCTTTTGGCCGAGGGCGGGCATTCTGTAACGATCTTCAAAACCTGTGTTGACCCGAACCACCCACGGATTCGCCGGTTGCTGGCGCTGGGTTGTCATATTCGCGACTTGCACCAGGTTTGCCTGCCGCACTCGATTCGTCTGCCCAGGCCGCTGGTCCGATTAACAGGAAGAGGTCCTGCGCAGAGAGCGATCCGCCCTCTGGTGCGAACTCATCTTGCGAGCCTCAATCCCGATTTAGTAGTGGTTTCCCAGGGCGCAAACTTCGATGGGATCGCTTACGGCGATCTTTGCCGTATTTCCGGCCGCCCGTACGTCATCATTTCACAGAAAGCGGTCGATTATCTTTGGCCGCCGGATAAGGACCGCGTTGTGATGCGCTCCGCGTTTCAGAGCGCTTTACGCTGTTATTTTGTCTCGCGACACAATCTCCAGCTCACGGAATCCCAAATCGGTGAGACACTCATGAATGCGGAAATAGCGCGCAATCCCTTCCTGGTGCCGGGAAACCCGCTGCCATGGCCTGAAACCCAGGACCATTCGATCAAGCTGGCTTGCGTTGCTCGCCTGGAGACGGGCGAGAAGGGGCAGGACATTCTTTTGCAGATGTTGGCGCAGCAGCCGTGGAGAAGCCGCAATTTATCTGTTTCGTTTTTCGGCGCAGGCCACAACGGCGAAGCTTTGCGCGAACTTGCCACACGTTTGGCCCTCAAAAATGTCGATTTTCCAGGGTTTGTAAGCGACGTTGAATCCATCTGGAAGACGCATCACGCGCTGGTCCTACCCTCGCGCACCGAAGGGCTGCCGCTGGTGCTTATCGAAGCAATGCTGTGCGGCCGGTTTGGAATCGTCACCAACGAGGGCGGAAGCGCCGAAGTCGTGGAAGAAGGCCGCACCGGATTCATCGCGAGCGCTGCGAAAGTAGCCGAACTTGACCATGCAATGGAGCGAGCATGGGCTGTGCGAGAGGAGTGGGAGTCCATCGGCAAAGCTGCTGGAATGGCGGTTAGAACCATGGTGCCTCCCGACCCGGTTGCCTCTTTCACTGCCAAGCTGCTGGGACTTGTCGATTCACTGGCCCATCATCGCGGAAATCCGTATGCCTACACTCACAAACAGTCGCAATGACTTGGAGCAAGCCATCGCGCAAGGCATCGATTTTCTCTATGCCATGCAGTTGCCTTCCGGAACATTTCAGATCTTTTGCTCGCCGCATCCGCTCCTGGAAGACGAATGCAAACCGGATTACTCGACTTTTCAGACCGCTCAAATCGCTTACTGCCTCAATTTCACAAAATCGGAAAGGGTCGAGGAAATTGTACGCAAGGCAATTCGCTTCCTTGTAAGTGCCATGCAAGACGGCTGCGTATGGCGCTATACTTGTAGCCCTAACCCGGATTATCTTCCTCCTGATGTTGACGACACGGCCTGCATTTCCTTCCTGCTCAAGCGGCATGGCGTTTCTTTCCCAGACAATACGGGCGTGATTCTTGGCAACCGCGATTCCCGCGGGCTTTTTTACACGTGGATTCTTCCCCGCTTGAGGTGGACAACGCATATTTCTTATTGGCGAGTAGCGTTGCGTCAGCTTCTAAAGCTGCGGCAGCTTTACTGGTTCTACACAGTTACTGAATGCAAGCCAGATGACCTCGACCTGGTGGTCAATGCCAACGTTCTCCATTATCTGGGTGAAAGGCCGGAGACGGACCCGGTCATCCGATGCCTGATTCGGATCATTGAGGAACAAGCAGAAGAAACGTGTGATAAGTACTATGCAAGCCGCTTCAGTTTTTACTATTTCCTTTCGCGAAACTACGCTGCTGGTATTCGCGCATTTGAACCGGTGGGAGACACAATCGTAAAGAGAATCAAATCATATTCACATCCGAACGGGGAGATCGGCAGCCATATTTTGCATACGGCGCTTGCCGCATGTGCATTGATGGATTGGAAGGATCATTCCACTGTCCTTGATGATGCGATCCGGGCAATCCTATGCGCCAGGGGCCCAAATGGCGGATGGCAAAAATTTCCTTTTTACTATAGCGGTCGATCGAAGAAATTAATGTGGGGTTCAGAAGAGATCACCACCGGATTTTGCCTTGAAGCCCTTTCGCGCTATCGGAATCTTTATTGCAAAACCTGACTTTCTTACCGCTGATTTGCGCTGATGAACGCAGATCAAAAAATATTTAGCTACGAATGCACACGAATCAACGCGAATTAAAGAGCAATCATTTAGAAGAAGATGATGATGATGAAATTTACGCAGAAAAGAGGAAACTAGAGATTAGTAATACAAGATACAGCAATTATGGAATGGCTCTTAGCGTCACAGATGGAAGACTGCGGGTTTCGGGCGGGCGCCCGACTTGCCGATCCGCAACATCGCCACAATCTCGTGCACAAGATAAAGACCCTGGCGGGAAAACAAAACGCCGTGAAATAACAGCAACAATAGCGCTGAAGGTTGCTGCCACGATGCCGTTAGAAGATATGCCAGTGGATAGAGAACGATATAGTACTCCGACATGGCCATGCGAGATGCCTGACCCGGCTTAATGACGGTAAGACCTATTCCGAGAATCCGCCAGCGAACCAAAGCGAAGAGTCCATATAAGACCAGGAAGAGCCAGGCCAGAGCATTGTGGGTGAGCCAAAGCATCAGCGAAAAAGCTGCGGATTCCAACAAGAAAGTGAGCAGTCCCAGCCGCTCAGCCGCCTTCGTCCCATGGAGGCATGCGAAAGTGCGCAATCCGATCTTTCTGTCATGAACGGCATCTTCCAGTTGGTGACATAGTATGCCTCTTACGCCTGCCGCAAAC
>DASZEU010000565.1:0-8913 GCA_035940535.1 Candidatus Angelobacter sp. | reverse complement strand
ACTCCGATGCGCTCGCGGCGGGCCTCCAGCGCGATGTCCATTACCAATTCGCGGCTGGTGCCGGGAGTAAAGTAAATTTCGTCGATGAAGTGCTCTTTGAGAATGCGCGGCAGGTCTTCGGGCGTGCCCAGCCAGTTCTGGCAACGAGTGTGGTCCACAAATCCGCAGAAGGTCTTTCCCAAATGGATATGGTTTTGCAGATATCGCTGGAATGCCTGGCCCACCGGCCCAGAGCCGACGATGAGCACATGGCGCGTGCCGATCCCGCGCTCAATGCGCTTCAAGTTATGCCGCTGCATGGCATAACGCAGACTGACCAGTCCCATCAAGCTGAACAGCAGAGTACCGCCAAATGCCATTCGCGGAACAGATTTTTCCTGCGCCAGAACCATCACCATGACCGTGAGCATGGATGAGAGGAGAAAACTCTTTAGAATCCTGACGCGCGAAATATGAGCGGAATGGAGAGCAGTCTCGGTATAGAGATTCTGAGCAGCATTGCAGGTAACCGTCAGGATGGCATAGCAGACGAGGAAACCGAGGAGCCGCAAGGGCAGGTGCACCGTGACAGCTTTCCCTTGCCACAATGCAGGCAGAGCATAAACCAATAGACCCGAACCAAGGACAATGAGTGCATCGAAGAAGGCAAACGCCACACCCACGCCCGTCCGGTTTTCATGAACGGGACGATGAATTTGGATCTGACTGGTTGCGAGATGGGAGACTTCCGGAAATGTCTCTTGATCTGTGATTATCTTCGGGGTAGCGGACACCATAGCCTCCTGCCGGAACACCCTTGGTTAAAATTTAATAGGTCGATGCCTCACGACTGCGCCTGCCCATTCGCCCTGGACGAAACACGCCGCCGTAAATGCGCGAGAGCAAGACTCGCCGGGGGTCCTGCGGGTCTAATCTATCCCAGCGATTTTTCAAATAAACTCCAAAACATGCCAAAAGGAAACTCAGGATCGTCCCGAGTAAAATCACCTGTGAAATTCTGGGATACTTTCGCTCAGAGACGGATGGGGGATCCAGGATCTTGACCGTTGGCATATCTTTGGCTTCCTGGATTCTCGCCACTTCATAGCGCTGGGTCAGCAGTTCGAATACCGTCTCATGGATTTTGGTGTTGCGGTATAGCTCGGTCCATTGCACGCCAATCAGGGGAAGATTCTTGACGGACGGATAAGGATTGGCAGGATCCTGCGCGACTTCGCTCATCACCCGCCCCGAGTTAATCTTCGCCAGATCGCGCGAGAGCGCTCCAATACGGGCACGGAGGCTTTTCACGCGGACGTTGTCCGGAGCGTAAATTTGTTCAAGGGCCTCAAGCTGCGAACGCGCGTCAATCATCTCGCCCTGGAGCCGGGCAGCAGCTTCCACCGTGACTTTGGTTTGCTGGGGCACGTCCAGAGTCATATTGCTGCTGGCGAACTTACTGAACTGCTGTTCTGATTCTTGCAGCACTTTCTTTTCGTCGGCCAGTCGTTGCTCAAGAAAAATGCGCTCCCGGCGGGCCGCCGAGGTGGCTACTCTGGCCATCACTTGGTCAAGCTGTTTGATGTAGGCATCGACGAGACGTTGCGCCATGTCTGACTCTTTGTCCCGAACCATAATGGTAAGGACCATGCTCTTCTTATCCTCCGTTATGATAGTGCGGGAAGTCAGCTTGATGCGTGCATCCTCAAGATACTTCAGGTGATAATGCTCAAGAAGATTGTTATCTTTAATCAGTTGGTTCTGGATTGTCTGGCTCAGAAGTACTTTGGTAAACAACGCGCCTGAGCCTTTGGTGCTGCCCAGCACATCGCCAGCGCCCAGCATGCCACCAATAGCGCCTCCGTCGGTTTTGCCTAAGAGGGGAGCCGCAAGGGCAGCGAGTCCGGAAGGGGCATTACTGTCAGGCGGCATGAGTTGGGCAGTAGCCTCATACTTACAGATGACCATCGCCAGACCGGCAAACATGATCATGCCCACTGCGGTCCAAACACCGATCCTGAGACGGTGCGACCACAGTTGAATAACGGTTTCGATCCAAGAGGAGTGACGATGATCGGAGGCCGGAATGCCGGGATTTCCGTTTGCCCCTATCTGCCGTTCCCTCTCGGCTTCAGTCAACGGCATCGAGCAGGCTCCGATAGGCAGACCAGGGTAGTGCTCTTGGTGGCAGACCCTGGCCAGAATTCATCAACATCAATTTCCTTTCTCACTGGGGCAAGTCCGATGTGACCAACTAACTTGGGGTCATTATCTGTTTATAAACACCACCAACCAGCCCAAAGTTGCATGATCACCGACGAAGCCCTTTGGCTCTCACATCAAACTTTAAACGTTACGAAAGAACTTAGGCCTACCGTCTATGGTATCACCCGTTACTAAAGAGATAACCCGTTTGGGTCAGCTTACTGTGGTGATCACCGATGAATTCCAGGATTGCAGCGTCTGGCTCGAAGCACCACGAAATCGACTTGATGATTGTAATCGCAGAGGCGGACTCTAGCAGGAAAACATATTTGAGGCTCGCTCAAGAAGCAAATCTGGCATCTTAGATGTGAGATGCCGGATTTTCCGCTTTAGTTACCTTAGGCTATGACCATGTAGAAAAGTGATTACTTGGCCAATATGAGTTTGACTAACAGCAGAGTTCTCTTGGATACTGAGAAATCCGCCAGTGAAATATGTGCTTGGAGGTTCGATGAGGATATCGGTGATTGGTTCCGGCTATGTAGGCCTCGTTGCTGCTGCGTGCCTTTCTGAATTGGGACACACCGTAATCTGCGTGGACAACGATCTCGACAAGATCGAGACCTTAAATTCCGGCGGCACGCTGATCCACGAAGATTATCTTCAAGAACTTCTTTCGCGGCATCGCCACCATAATCTCTCTTTCTCAACCTCCATTGAAGATGCTGTGCGGGAATCGCTCGTCATTTTTATAGCAGTAGGCACTCCCTGTGGCCTGAATGGCGGCGCTGATTTGTCTTATGTGGAGTCTGTAGCCCGGGCCATTGCGCAATCGACGAACGGATACAAAGTGATCGTCGAAAAGAGCACGGTTCCCGTCTTCACCAACGAATGGGTACGGCGTGCCATGGTCCTCAACGGCAGTTGCGGAGAGGATTTCGATGTAGTCTCTAATCCCGAGTTTCTTCGCGAAGGTACAGCGGTCACAGATTTCCTCTACCCTGACCGCATCGTTGTTGGCGCCAACAGCGAACGGGCCGCGCGGGTTTTGCAGCAGGTCTACGCGCCTTTGATCGATGGAAGTTACGCACAGCAGGCGAGTGCTGTTCCCCGGCCTGAAAGCAACCGGGCCACGCCTCTCTACATTGAGACTTCAGCCCAGAGCGCGGAACTCATCAAGCATGCCTCCAATGCATTCCTGGCGATGAAGATCTCTTTTATCAATGCGGTAGCTGACATTTGCGAGTCGGTAGGCGCGGACATCGAAGAGGTCATTCAGGGAATCGGAAGCGACACTCGTATTGGTCCCGGCTTTTTGCGCGCGGGGATTGGCTTCGGTGGATCATGCTTCCCCAAAGATGTATCTGCCTTCCGGGCCGTGGCCCAGGAGTTCGGTTATGAGTTCCGCCTGCTTGATGAAGTGAACAAGATCAACGTAGAACAGAGGCAGCGGTTTATCAAAAAAGTGCGCGCTGCATTGTGGACTTTGAAAAATAAGCGAGTGGCTGCGCTCGGCCTGGCTTTCAAAGACGGAACGGATGATGTGCGTGAGTCTCCGGCAATCCATATCATCAAGGCACTTCTTGAAGAAGGATGCCAGATCACTGCGTTCGATCCTGCTGCGATGGAGCGAGCCAAGTCGGTTTTGGGTGACAAAATCAGCTATGCGGAAGACGCTTACGCCGCAGCAAAAGGCGCTGATGCTTTGCTGATCCTGACCGAATGGAAAGAATTTGCCAACTTGGATCTTGCCCGCCTGAAGGAACTCCTGAGCTATCCCATTGTGCTTGATGGACGCAATCTTTACAGCCCCGAGGAAATGGCAAATGCCGGCCTGAACTACTACAGCGTTGGGCGCGCCCCCCTTGAGATCTCCCGCTTCACCCCTGTGCGGTCAAAGCTTGCCAAACATGCTGCCGGGAAAAATGGTTCCCATAAGTCCCTTGATCGCTAGTGTCTTGACCGCAAGAAAATTGGTTTCTTTTTGAATTTTCGGTGAATGTCGTATTGCTTGTCTTTGTGCCCCGCCTAAGAATGCATAAACTCCAGGGCACGACTGAAAGTCATGCCCTGTTACAAGCCCTCACGAAAAATGCTTCTTCTACATTGGTCAAAGCACTAGTGCTCTGACCAGAGGACATGTTCTTCGTAAAGAACTTATTGCGCCTGCCGCACTGGGATGGTTGAGTGACCAGAACCCGCAAAAGAGATTTGGGCTTGTTTTGCGTCCTTGAAACTGAAAGGCAATTCAGGCGGGAAGAGCAGAAAAGCTGATTCTTTTCAATGAATCATGTACCCAACTGCTCTAAAGACCCGCTTTTGCTGTGGAAGAGGATGCCGGGCAAAGCTGAATGGCCATAAAGCATAAGATAAATTCCAAAATAAAAAAGAGGAGTATCGCAAATGAGAAGGATCAATGTTTTGACCGCGATGGGGATTTTAGTGTTTGGTAGCTTGTTAATGCAGGGCCAGGCCACTCGCACCTGGGTCTCGGGTGTAGGAGACGACGCTAATCCCTGTAGCCGTACCGCACCTTGTAAGACCTTTGCTGGCGCTATTTCCAGGACTGCTGCCGGCGGCGAGATTGACGCTCTGGATCCAGCAGGGTACGGTGCAGTGACCATTACCAAGGCGATTACGATTGACGGTGGCGGCGGACAGGTCGCGTCTGTCCTGGTTTCAGGGACCAATGGCATCGTCGTTTCGGCAGGCCAGGGTGACGTGGTTATCTTGCGCAACCTCCGGATCAACGGCATTGGGACAGGAATTAACGGCATTCGCTTCCTCGCTGGCGCGGCGTTGATCGTAGATAAGTGTGAGATTTTCGGCTTTACCACCAATGGCGTTGACATTTCACTGAGTAGCTCTGCTTCAGTGTGGGTGACCGGCACCAACATCGAAAATATTGGTGGAACCGGCGTCGCCGCGACAACTTCGGCCGGCGTAGTGACCGTAGGCATTGACCAGGTACGCGTCGAACGGTCCAACAAAGGCATGGAATCCGGCAATCACAGCCGGCTTACGGTCAACAACTCCTTTGTCCAGAATGCAGCTTCTATCGGGATGCAGGCCGATGGAGATGCGGTCATCACTGTCAACAACAGCGAAGTTGATTTAAGTGGCAGCGGCGTGCAGACCGGACCGGGATCAGGAACCGCCTTTGTTTCAAACTCCCAGGTGGCATTTAACACGACGGGATTCAATCAAACTGCCGGGACGATCAATACTTATGGAAATAATCGTCTTCACGACAACACTTCAGACGGAACACTGAACCCCCCGATTGCACAGCACTAAAATTGATCTGGTTTTCAGATCAGACAACAAAGAAAGGGGAGCAGTATCAGAAGCTGCTCCCCTTGGTTGTTATTGTTATTCTTCTGTTGTTGGGCGCAATACGCGGAAGGTACTTCCGCCATTCGACCAAACCAGAACAAGAGCATCCTGGCCTGGCGCGATGTTTCCGAGTTCGCGCTTCACATCAGCCGAAGATTCAACTTTGTGACGGTTGACTTCCACGATCACCTCACCACGAGTAAGGCCAGCATTGTCTGCCGGGCTTCCCGGTTGCACGTTGGTGATGACTGCGCCGTGAACCTCGCTGGGCAGTTGCAGTTGCTCACGCAACTCGGGCGTCATATTGTCCAGCCCTATGCCCCAGCGGGCTTTGCCATGCTCCGCGCTTGAGCTTCCGCTGGAGTCGCCATTGCGGCCGTGGAGCACGTCTACCGTAACCGGAACGGTCATTGTCTTGCCATCGCGCATTACGTCGAGATTCACTTTGGAACCGGGGCGCTCCTGCCCGATGATCACCTGCAAGTGGCCTGCGTCGCTGACCTCGTGGCCATTGACTCCGGTGATAACATCTCCTACTTTCAAACCGGCTTTCGCGCCCGGCGAGTCCGGTTCGACCTGGCTGATCACTGCACCAATCGTCTGGTCCATGTGGAAGAACTTGGCATTCTCTGGAGTCACGTCCGCGATGCCGACTCCAATATAAGCATGGTCAACCTTGCCGTATTTGATCAGCGTTTGTACCGTCGGGCGCGCAATCTCTGCTGGAATGGCAAAGCCCATTCCAGAAAATGATCCCGAAGCGGAGATCAGAAAGGTATTGATTCCAACTACCTGGCCCCGTGCATCCACCAGCGCTCCACCGGAGTTGCCGGGATTAATCGCGGCGTCCGTCTGGATGAACTGGCCCGGCTTGCGCGGATCATCTGAGTAGGGGTTGGCGCGGTTGAGCGCACTCACAATTCCTCGGGTCACCGTAAAGCGGAAACCGAACGGATTGCCAAATGCCAGAACCGTTTGCCCCGGATGCAGAGCAGTTGAATCGCCCCAGGGCAGGCTTGACATATTGGAGGCATTGACCTTGATCACGGCCAAGTCCGTCATGGGATCAGCTCCGACTAGCTTTGCGGGCAGCACGCGGCGGTCATTCAGAGTGACCCGGATATCTGTGGCATCTTTTACCACGTGGTTATTGGTGACGATATATCCATCGGAAGAGATCACGATACCGCTGCCCAACCCATGCTCGATCTGCGGCTCGCGCTGCATCCTCTGTCCGAATGGATTACCGAATGGTCCAAAGAACTGCTGCAACTGGTCCTGGTCCTGCCCTTCGAGAGGCACGGCTTTGGCGCGGGCCGTCACCGTAACGTTGACCACGGCCGGTGTTACATGAGCAGCCAGGGTTTCCATGGCGCGATCCAAAGACAGCAAAGCGCTCACGGTGTTGTCGTCGAGCGGCGCGGCAGCAGGAGCGGCAGTTGCCGCAATTGCCCCAGCCGGTTTAAAGAGTTCGTAACTTCCAAAGCCCGCCGCTATGGCCAGTGCCAATACCGGCACAATGAGGCGGCGCTTCATGGTTGATTTCCATTGATTGATTATCGATGTATTCATTTTTCCTACCTTCTTAGCAAATTGCATTTCTAAACTTTAATAACTAATTAATTAGTTGATAATCTTGTTGATCCCCCTCAGAGCGAAATCGCGTTTCGCTCTGAAATCGCTAAATTTTTCTGGGTGTGGGTTTCTCCGTTTCACTCGCCGGAACCAGCACGCGCAGTTGCCAAACCTGCACCTGCCATTGCCCTGGCTGAATGCCCTGGCTGGTCATGGTCACAACAAATTCCTCATGCGTAATCACGTATCCAGAGTAGCTGGCCAGCCGCAAGGTCGCTGGCTGCTGCGGAGCGTGATCTGTACGAATTGGATTAGTTCCGCGTAAGTGCTTCACAGCCTTATGTGAGATGGAGTGCTGTTGATTATTTCCTAGCTTGAAACCCGTATTGATGAGCTGCGCTCCCATGCCCTGTGGGACTCCTGGCTCGCTCATATCGGGAGCGGTCTTCATGGTTACTGGCATGGTGCTTATTGGAGTGGTGCTCGTGAGGGCGGCGGTCACAGTTGGATGGTCGGCGGCTTCGGTAAAACTCACCAGCATAGGAGCTTGCCGCAAACATACACCGCAGAGAAGCGCAAATCCCGCAACCAAGGGAATAGCGGGCTTCCAGAGCTGCGTTGTTTTGGGCCGCTGCGCGTCGAGTATCTGGGTTACGCGGTTGGAAAGCTGATGCATGCGGCTCACGGCTGCCTGGGCCAGGGCGATCTGCCGCCTCAAGTAGCTCTTCTCGGCCAATCGCGCCAGACACTGGGCATAAACTCGAGGATTCTCCGTCTGGGCCAAGACCGCATCGTCGCAAGCCAACTCACGTTCCAATGAAAGACGATTCTCGATCCACCACACTAAGGGATGGAAAAACAGGAGAGCTTTTACCACCTTTTGCACCAGGTTGGTCCAATCGTCACGCCGACGCAGATGCGACAGTTCGTGCAACAGGACGTGCTTGAGTTCGTCTGCTGAGACTTCGGCGACCAACCATGCTGGGAGCAGCACAGCCGGCTTCCAAAAGCCCACCGCTGTGGGCACATCCAACAAGGAAGAAGTACCGATCAGGACGGGCCGGGAGTTCCGGAATCGTTCTACGATCTCCTGTGCTTCGGGACTGAGGTTTGCAGGATCAATGGGGATACAGCTCTTGCGCAGCCTTAGCGCCTGCCAGAAACCAACCGCCACGCGCAACAGTCCTGCCAGGGCAATCAGTGTCCAGGCAAGAAATGCCCAGGTAGCCAAGGATGCAGGCAGCGTGAATAGCCCATGTTGCAAAGCTGATCCTGCAACCGAAATCGCGCCGGCTTTGAGCGAGGGCAGCGATAGCAAGGGAACGATAACTACCGCCAGCAACGTAGAGAACCAAACCGTAAAGCGCGTGCCAGAATTCTTGCGGGGAATGAGCCGTAAAACCACGTAAACCAACAGGCCCAGCAGCGTGCCTTGAAGCACGGAGTACACCATTATTTCAACCATGGCGGGCGCAATTCCATGGAGAGTAGTCATGGTTTTTCCGCTCTCCCTTCCATGAGTTGGGCCAGGCGTTTCAGTTCTTCGGCATCGATGCTTTTATCTTCAAGAATGTTCAACAGCAACAACTCATGCGAGTCTTTAAAAAACCGGCTCACAAGGTTGCGGACCTCAGACCTGGTCGCCTCTTTCCGGCCCATGATTGGGATGTAGATATGCGCGCGACCGTCCTTGGCGTGCTTCACATAACCTTTTTTCTCGAGAATGCGAATGGTGGTCAGCACGGAGTTATACGCCAGAGATTGAGCCGCCTCGTCCTCCAATAATTGATGGACGGTCGAGGGGCCGCGCTCCCAGAG
>DASZEU010000564.1:0-2695 GCA_035940535.1 Candidatus Angelobacter sp. | reverse complement strand
GATACACATATAAAAAACGGAGAAATCGGTATGAATTCCAGTATTCATAAAAGCCGACATATTAGGAGCCTCTAATGTGGAAAACCCTCTCCCCAGTAACCACTAAAGTAACGTCCTTCAATAAAAATTTATTCTTTAAGTAAATGGCCTTAGGACGGTTTTAGGCGGGATGGTTTTTGTAAGGCAAGCTCCCCAAATTCCGTCGGTGAGATTTTCGATGGGATGCTTTGCTAATGTTGCCCCCGCTGGGAATTCAAGAGATTATTAGCGGCTTACGGAATCCCGGAATAATGATTCAGCCGTCCCTAACGGGACTCCGTTTGTTTTGAAGCTAACCCAGCATTGGATTCGGCGCCTAACAGCGCCGAATCATGCTGGGCTACTGTCAAACGTCCCCTTCGGGGACTTAACCCCATAAAATCGTGATTAGAAATGTAGAAATTCCAACTACAATTCAGAAATTATCGATTTCAATTTGCGTGGTCGCGGCTCTGGCGAATTGAAAAGGTCCATCAGTTGCGGTGAGTTGTTGGATCAGTCTCATCCAGGCAAACACCAGGATGCTGCCAATCAAGACCAATCCCACACACAGTCCGATCCAAAATCCAGTTGCTCCCCATGCGATTTTGAAGCAGAGAATGGCTCCGAGTGGTACGCCGATCATCCAGTAACCCAGCAAGTGCACCAGCATAGGGGTCCGTGTGTTTCCAGCGCCGCGCAGAGCTCCCGCGATGACTACTTGAAGGCCGTCAAACAACTGGAACACTCCGGCCACAATGAGCAGCACTGTCCCCGCGCGGATGACGAGGATATCCGAGCTGTAAATTCGGGCAATGGCTCCGGGAAAGCAAATCAAGAGCAACGCGGAAAAGCATTCAAAGGCGATCGAAAACAAGATTGCCATCCATCCCGAACGGATCGCTCCAGGGATATCTCTCGCTCCAATCGCGTGGCCCACGCGTACCGCGGCAGCCGATGCTACGCCCAGCGGCACCATAAAGCTGAGGCCAGCCACGTTGAGGGCGATCTGGTGGCCGGCAAGGGGCAAAGCTCCCAGCCTGGCAACCAGGATTGTCGCCGCGGTGAAAGCCGATATCTCCAGCAGGAACTGCACTGCCGCAGGCAGGCCCAGGCGTAACAATTCGCGAATGCGCGCGATTTCTATCGCGCGAGAAGCGCGCCAAAGTCCGCTGGACCGCTTGCGGTCGTAATAAAGGACCGCGCCGACAAGGAATGCAACCATGTAAACGCGCGATACGAAGGTCGACCAGCCACTGCCGATTACTCCAAAGGCCCGAAATCCTAGATGTCCATAGACGAAAATCCAATTGCCGAGCATATTGACGACGTTGGCAGAGACTAACGCGCATGCCACTGGCTTCACAATTCCCATGGCCTGCAAGTAACGGCGCAGAACAAAGTAGATCGCCAGTGGCAATGTGCTCCAGGTAAGGGCTTTGACGAAGGGAATAGTCGTCTGCACCACCGCGGGATCCATGCCCATGCGATGCAGGAAAGGCAGTGAGACCAAAATGAAAATCATCAAGGGTGGCGACGAGAGCAGCACCAGGTACAAGGCATTGACGAGATTCCGATGACACTCTTCCAATCGTCCTGCCCCATAAGCCTGGGAAACCAAGGTATCCAGGCCAAGCAGCAGATTGCTGCCAAAGATCGCCACGCAATAAAACAAGATGGTGCCGACGCTCACCGCCCCAATGGCGGTAGCGCTATCGGGCAAATGGCCTACGGCGATCGTGTCCACAAAGTTCATGCTGAGCCAACCCAGTTCAGTGAGCGCCAGCGGCGCGGCAAGGCGCAGCATGGGCCGGAACTCCTGGCGCATCTCGGAAGAAAGAAGCATTCTCTACAGATTTATCACATTTGCGGATTGGAGAAGGGCTGGGTGAGGACTGCTGAATGCTCTTGACACTGGTGGCTATCTTCCGCAGCTTTGAGCTTGGCTATATCTTGGGAGGCCGCGACAAACACGCCGCACAGAGGACACCAGGATTCAATCAACGTGGGATGAACGTGAGACGCAACGTGCCGGTATTGAAATGAGTGAAAGTCCATGGCGCTACAAAAAAACTTCATTTTTCTCTGATGCTGGAAGGAGGCGCTCATAGGCGGCTCGTAAGGTTAAATTTGCAGAATATCTGAAGCAACGTTGGTCTAGCTTAAGACTGGTTGGCTACCGCTTCGGGCGTGTCATCTTCTTCGAAAACCGGCAATTCGTAGACGACAACGTTGAAACCGGGCTGGGCCTGTATGTGTGAAGCATGGCGCACAACTTCGAACTGGACGCGGTCCTTACATTTGGAGCAGCGGGGAAAGATTTGGCCAGCAAGCAACGTAACCTCATGAGGAAGCCGGTGGCCTTTATGCGTAACCCGGTAGATGCCGCTCTCAGGCACAACTTCGTCGGTGCTGAATTTTTGGGGTCTCACCAGCCGGTTCCCATATTTACCTGCAACCGGTCAGATGCGAAAACCAATAAGAGAGTTGCATTGGTGGATTCGTCATGGGTTCGGCAGAAAACGCCTATCAAGAAATGCGCCGATCACGGGACGGGTGAAGACTTTGAGTTGACATCCTCAAACCTCATCGCATACGATCACCATGCAATGTCTTACGCGACTCGGCATCGTCATCATCACCATCATCTTATGACCAACGTGTCGGCGGGGGCCTG
>DASZEU010000563.1:0-4932 GCA_035940535.1 Candidatus Angelobacter sp. | reverse complement strand
CCACCTTGTGTCCTGATTACGCACAAATCATTGGGTTCCCGACCCTTGTCATACCGGGAAGGACTCCCGGAGAAAAGGATGCGCGGCTATGCCGCAGTTCGATGCGTTAACCGAAATAGATTCCCAGTTTGCCATTCCGAGCGAAGTTCCGCTGCCTGTAGTGCACGCGATTCATGCAGTCGAAGAGGATAATTCAGCTCTTATTGACGAGGCGATGGCCCGCCTGATTGAAGAAGCGAACCAGTTAGGCTTGCCTAGACCATTCCTCTCTGACATCCAACAATGTTCAAGAACGGGGGGCTGGAGCAAATTTGCTCGCGCGCTTCAGACGCTTGATTTCCTGGGCGCAGACGGGCGCTTTTTTCTTCTCGCTCCATACACCACTTCGCGAAAGGCCAAAACGGAGACCGTGCTTAGCGCGATTTATGGAAGCCGTTTGAATCTTGGCGAAATTCCGGCAATTCTGCCGATCTTGCTTGATCTGTTCGGTGTTGTGCATGAGAAAGTACCGCAGATTGTCCCGATTATGGCGCACGCAGGCGCCGGTTGGTTTGCCGGTGAATCTGGTGAAGCGTTTATTGTTCCTAATGGCTGGGCTGGGCTGCCGGAAGGCGACGGACCTGTATTAAACAACATGTCGGAACAACTCAATCGCGTAAAAGTTGCTTTTGAGGCCATCTCCAGGATCTTCGACGAAACATCCGCTTCTTTGCTGTTGAGTGTCTACACGCCGCAATCAAGATTGATGACGACCTTGAATGCCGAGTACTCGTTTCATGAAGGGGGCCATGCATCGGGCATCGGTCTGAACCACAAGTTCGCCGCTGGAGTACTCAATTCTACTTTCTATGGCGCCGTTGAAGAGTGGCGCTCGGATGGCGTAGCTTTCGAAACAGCGCGTCGCGCGTTGCCGCTGGAAACCGTTGGAACCCTGATAGCCTCGAACATTATTACCCGTTTTGGCATCGACGCGCATAGAAGCGGTGCGCTTCACCTTGATACGGACGTAAATTCAGCGCTTCTGATGTTTCATTCCTTGATTGAATCCGGCATGTTGAGGGTGCATCCGAATAAGCGGCTTGGCTTTGTGGACGCAACCTTTCCCGGCCTGGCTCGCGCAACCGAGATGATGTCGGCATCGGCAATTTCGCTGACCCGCCGCGAACTGCAGCTACCCGACCCTCATGCTATCTGGACTCTTTATCCCAGTGTCATCTCTGTGCCTCAGAGTGTCCGTCAGTTGTTTCAGCAAACCGTAATCGATCCCTGCCTCGGACTCTACCGGGAACTGCGTTGATATGGAGAATCCGGCATGAAGTTCACAATCTTGCGCGGCCCGTTTACGATTTGCAGGCTGGATGCAACTGCGGAGGTCCCCGGCTGGGCCACCAACGGAAGCTTTTGTTCGATCACGCGAACTCCGAATGAGCTTTCGGTCATCTGTGACGAGGCACAGGTGCCCCTGGAAACCAGGGCTGAGCGGGGATTCAGTTGTATACAGTTGCAAGGGCCATTTGGCTTTCAGGAGATTGGGATTCTGGAATTATTCCTTGGGCCTTTGGCACGGTCCGGAGTACCCGTATTCGCCTTATCGACCTATGACACCGATTGGATCCTGGTTCAGAAAAAGCATTGGGAAAATGCTTTGTCGGCGCTCGGCCGAGCAGGACATGAATTGATCGTATAGTATCCCAAAACTCTGATCTCTATCGATGCTAACTGGCAGAAAATCCTGATGCACTATCTCGTTATCCTGGGCGCAGTGGTCAACCTTTATGGCATCGCCCACTATATCCGTGGTATTTTTCACGGGAAAACAAAACCGAATCTTGTCACTTGGGTTCTGTGGGCAATTGCTCCTCTCGTCGCATCGGCTGCAGCACTTTCGACCGGAGCGCGCTGGGCTGCATTGCCGACATTCATGGTCGGCTTTTGTCCATTGCTTGTGGTTATCAGCATATCGATCAGAAAACACTCGATCTGGCAGCCGACGAAGTTTAGCTATTTGTGTGGGGCACTCTCGTTGATTGCCCTGCTTCTATGGGCAATCACGAAGAATCCGGAAATCGCGGTTATCTTTGCAATCTTGAGCGATGGCCTGGCAGCCGTTCCAACGCTCAAGAAAGCCTGGCAATATCCTGATACTGAGTTAGGCGTAGCCTATACGGCGACTCTATTCAATATTCTGACCTCATTTTCAGCAACTCACCTGTATAGATTTTCTGAGATAGGTTTCCCGATCTACAATGCACTCTTGCACGTAGCCCTAAGTTTTGCCGTATATAAGAGAAGCTTCTTGGTCAGGGCAAACACGCCGTCCATTGATTAGTAGAAGCTTCATTGATCCATTGACCATCGGGAGCACGTTGTCACACCGGAAGAGCAAACCAAATACCTAAACTGAAGAATCCACTCTGAAGAAACGACACCTAAGTGCAATTAAGGCCAGCCAGGTTAGGCCATTTGTGATCTATTCCGCCAGACACACTTTTCTTACTCGGTTGGGTGAATCAGGATGTGATGCTTGGACACTCGCCCGGATTGTGGGGCACAGCGACATCTCCATTTCAAAGCGTTATGTGCATCCGTCCGAATCAGCGGTCACAAAGGCCATGACAACTCTGAGTGGGCACAATTTTGGGCACAGTGCGGAAAATCCCAAATTGCTTGAGGGTGCCGCAACGTCTGTAAATGTTGATTCTGAAGAGTTTGAATGGCGCGCACTAGGAGACGATGTTAGAACTTTTGCCCGGTCAAACCCCGGACGACGATGCTAGAACTTGAGCAGATTTAGATATACCGCGATGCAACAGGGCGACGTACCGTTCGCCCTATAATAAGAAGCGACAGCATAGGCAAACCCCAAACTTATACTCCATTAGAGTCACCATTCCGCTTTACTTGAAGCCTGAAACTTGCATCCAATCGTACATTGTTCTTCCCCCCCAAACGGAGGATGTTGCTCACCTGCGCACTTGTTTCAGGCCAACACGCAAAAGCTGATGATCCTCCTCGCCGCCGAGGACATCGCCGAGCGCCAGGAGGCGGAGGAAGCATTGCGCAAGAGCCATGTCGGTCGCACGCAGGAGAGTTGAGCCGGTTCAGTCGCGGCGCGGTTGGACGTGAATTGCGCATGATTGGATCGAGCGGAAATGAATGCTGCGCTTCTTTGGGCAAATGCAAACAACATGCTGAGTGTTGTCGCCAATTGACCGCGTCTTCCCGCAAAGGGAGTATCAATCAGTTCGCGAGGAGGCAGGTATGGACCCCGTCCGGGCTTTTAAATGCCGAGTGTTGATTGTGGAGGATGATCCGCTCGTGCTGGAAACCTCTGCCGCTATCGTTCGCAGTTTTGGGTTTTCAGTTCGTACTGCGGATGACGGGTTCGTCGCCTTGCAAATCCTTAGGGAAGCCTTACCTGACATCATCCTTTCTGACCTGAGGATGCCGGGCATGTCCGGGTTTGAGCTGCTGTCAATTGTTCGTCGACGATTTCCTCATATCCCGACGATTGCCATTAGCGGCGAATACATTCTTGCCAGCATGCCGCTTGGTCTGCTGGTCGACCATTTCTTCCAAAAGGGCGGCTATACGCCAGCGCAGCTTTTGGCCAAGATAAAGGAATTGATTGCGGATTCTCCCATACGACCAAACCTCGGTAAAGCTGACAAAGCACCGCTGTGGATTCCCAAGCAGGACTCTGATTACGTCGTGGTAACGTGCCCAGAGTGCCTGCGTTCGTCATCGGTTTCCGACAGCATTGTTACCGAAGAGCTGAAGCAAACGGAATGTATCGCCTGTGGCGCGACAATTCGTTATCTGGTGGATGCAAGCGTTCTCAAAGTGCTCGAACAGAAAAAAAATATCCTTCCATTAAGGGAACGAACCGGAACCTGAATTCATCCCCCCTCTTTTTCAATAACTGTCGATAAATCCTCATTGCCACAAGTGTGCGCCTAGCCTTCGCCTTTTTTCGGCCCCCTCGATTCCCCGGGAAATCCTGCCGCAGGTCCGTTACTCCCGCCGCAATCCAGATCCGTGTCTGAGGTGCATCGCAGACAAGAGAAGGTTCGAAGCAGCGGAAAGGGTATTTTCCTAAGTTACTGAATGTAAAGAGGCAAATATCTGGCGCGCCCTGGGCGACGACGTTAGAACTTTTGCATGGTCATCTGCGTGGGCATCGTTTAAATCTTATGAACCATGCTGCGATTCTACAATAACCTGAAAAAACTCACGGGGCGTTACGATTTGCGTCGTGGCCCATACATCAGGAAAATGGCGGACATTTCCTGTGACCAGATAATTGGCCTGAGCAGCTTCGGAACATTCGAGAAAAATATTGTCATCGGGATCGGAACAAACAGTGACAGAAACCGCAGGCCGAATCAGCAGACTGACTTCACGGATTCGCTTGAGGGTCAAGGTCACTTTGTCAGGGTGGATTCGGAGCTTGGAACGGCGAAGCACATCCTCATATTCGGTCAGTATGGATTCGGAAACGGAAAGCTGCACGACGCGATCCATCGCCAAATTAAACGCCGCTTCAGGCAAACTGCCGGAACGGAGCAAGGCCGAAACTACGATGTTGGTATCGAGGACAACCTGGATCATCGAACCTGTTATTTTTGACGTTCCCGACGCTCACGCCGGGAGGCGGCGATCTCGGCGTCAATCTCGTCCATGGTGAGCTTGTCGAGTCCTTTCTTCCGAGCCTCATCCTGAATTTCCTTGAGCCAGGTGGGAGTGGGAGCAAGAGTTTTCACAAAATCAGCAACGCTCATGATCAGTACGGAAGGTTCGCCATTACGCTCGACTAAAAAACGCTCATTATGATCGACAGCCCGGTCAATAATCTGGCCGAATTGAGTTCGGGCGGTTACAGCGGTGATCTTTCGCGTCATGACTTTTTTGGGCATTGATTGATTAATTAAT
>DASZEU010000562.1:0-7975 GCA_035940535.1 Candidatus Angelobacter sp. | reverse complement strand
CCCAAAATCTTCTAGCCTGAAGAAGGTCCTTCTTGAGACGACTATTCTCCAACTTCGCTCATGGCTTGCCCGGAGTTGGCCTCTTCATTATGCGATTGGCTGCTGGTATTGCGCTAATCGTCAGAGGCGTAACTGGCTTGCCGCCCGGCCCTTCCCCGGATCAGACCGCGCTGGAGGTGCTCGCAATGGCTGGCGGAATCCTTCTGATTTTAGGTTTATGGACACCCATAGCAGGATTGGTAGTGGCAATCATTCAGCTATGGGCCACCCTCTATAAACCGGCCGATCCATGGACGCTAATCTTGTTGGCAGCCCTCGGCGGCGGCTTGGCGCTGCTCGGCCCCGGCGCGTGGTCCATGGATGCACGGCTTTTTGGATGGAAGCGCCTCAACTTCCACGAGCGCAAAAGCTAAGACAGCTAGGCGATGTGCTCTATCGGTCCGCAAGGCTTCCGCCTCTGACTTCAATTACCCACTTACCCAATTAACTTACCAATGCTCAGCCCCACCTAACTGGCGGTAAACCGCCATGAATCGGGTTGTTCCTTTTTCCTCAAAAGAGCTGTTGAACCATTACCACATAGAGTGCGCACATTACCTCATCAGTGGCTGTTCTGAAACCAAGAGTTATCCGAATATGGATTTGCGCGAAGGACATCCAGCAAAGGGTCCCGACGCCAAACTTAGAGAGGAACTCATAACTATGACGCACCAATCTAGTGAATTCAGATTTACGGTGAACCCCGAAGCCAGTGCTTCGTTTCACGATGACGGGATTGTGATCCTGCATCTTGGCAGTGGCCGCTTGTTTACCTCCAATAAAACAGGGGCGAGCATCTGGCGCAGGGTCGAGCAGGAAATGCCATTAGAGGCGATTACTCAGGAAATCAGCAACGAGTACCAGATCGCCAGTTCTACATCCCGCGACCACGTAGTCCACTTCTTGTCCACGTTGGAGCAGCACACACTCATCCAGAGAGAGGCAGTGTCATGAAAACAGCCCGGTATGCTTACCTTGTATTCAAGGCACTCTACGAGCTAGCGCGTTACGATGCGCTCCTTTCCTTGCGAGGCAGCGGATACATTTTGCGCCGCGCGCACCGGCAATCGGTTGCGCCGAGAGCGGCGAGTGCCGAACTGGAACAGGCCATCAGCGATGCCGTTTTGCTGGCGACCTGTTTGTACTGGAAGCCGGTGCTGTGCCTTCAGCGGTCCGTTTGCACCGTCAGGCTTTTGAGAAAACACGGAATTGATGCACGGCTGGCGATCGGATACAGGCCCTCCCCATTTTTCTCGCACGCGTGGGTGGAGGTATATGGCCGGGTCGTGTATGGCTCGGCGGCTTATCAACAAAGATTACAGTTGCTGCACGTTGGGTAACGGTGAAAGAGAGAGCGCACATGAACACACAAACACAACTGATTCAGCATTCAGCCCGCGATCTGGGTGGGCTAAAGGATTGCCACACCGTGGGCATGGTGAAGAACTCCGTCGATGGGAATTGTGAAAGTGCCTTGAATTTCCCGAAGGACCGCCATGAAAGAACTGAGATGCTCTTTTGGGATGGACGGCTCGACAATCGCACCGAGTTGCTGCCCTTGTTCAAGGACTCATTGCAGGGCGAGACCAGCAACGCTGCGCTGGCAGTAGCTTCCTACGAGCGGTGGGGCGCCGCCGGCTTTGCTCATTTGATCGGCGATTGGAGCATGGTCATTCGAGATGAGGAAAATCGTACCGTCATCCTGGCCAGCGACTTCGCCGGTGTGCGTCCTCTTTATTACTGCGTACAGGCAGAACGAGTCCTTTGGTCGAGCGATTTGCAGTCTCTGGTGAATGCAACCGGAATCTCGGAGCTGGATGAGCAGTATGCCCACGCATTCGTTCTGTTCGGCGGATGCCCGAACCGGACACCCTATAGAAACATCTACTCCGTTCCTCCCGGCCATGCGCTACACGTGTGCGCCGATGAGGTGAAAGTTCACCGGTTCTGGTCATTGCCAGTGGGCGACGAGATTCGCTATCGAGACGAACGCCGGTACATCGAGCAGCTTCGCGCCGTGTTTCAGGAGGCAGTAGCTGTCCGCCTGCAAAACCATTCGCCGGTCCTGGCGGAACTGAGCGGCGGCCTTGATTCCTCGTCTGTAGTCTCCATGGCCAATCACCTGATCCGAAGTGGTTCCGTTGGCGCTACGCGGCTTACAGGCGTCAGCTATGTCTGGCCAAATTCACTGGACGAGCCATTCATTCACGAGGTGGAATCGTACTGCGGAGTTGAGGGAGTCCACATCTCGACCCGCGAAGTTCCACTCGTCTCGGAGACGCAGCTCGGCGATGCCATGCCGGAGGTCCTTCAACCGTTGCGCGCAGCTTCTGCGGCCATAGCCGGCAAACTTGGTGCGACCACATTTCTGACCGGGCAAAACGGCGACCTGATGATGGGCAACTGGTTCGATGACAGCCTTCATGTCGCCGCCTCGCTGCGCCACTTCCAGTTCGGTCGGGCGTGGCGGGAGGCAATCGCCTGGAGCAAGGTTCTCCGCCTTCCCGTCTACTCCATTCTAGGACGGGCTTTTCGCGCAGCCCTTCCGCCGTCGCTGTCTCCGGCAGCCCTATACACCGCCCACGACGGTTCGTATACCCCAAAAAGCGATGAGACCTCTTTGCGGCATGGCCTTGGGGAAGACGGACCAGAAAGTTTCTTCTCAAAGGAGTGGATCAAGGCCGCGCCGGAGCGCCGCAAGTATTTCCACGGCCTGTCGATCATGCTCGAATTGCGCATGTTGCAAGCCCCGGGACCGCTGCAGCACCTGGACTATACCCATCCATTCGCGCATCGTCCCCTGGTTGAATTTCTCATGGCTGTTCCGACTGACGTTCTCTGCCGGCCTTGCGAACCGCGCAGATTGATGCGCTCTGCGCTTTCCGATCTCTGGCCCCCCCAATTACGCACACGGCGATCGAAAGGTTTGTTCAACACTCCCTGGCAGGAAGCCTTGCAGCCACTGGCCCACCTTCTTCTTAAGGACAGGCACTGGCATTTAGTGGAGCGTGGATTTGTGGACCGCGCCAGCCTGCTTTCAAGGCTGCAACGACTCTGCGCCGGGCTGGACTGCAATCAGTCTCAGTTGCGACAAATCATCATGCTCGAATTGTGGCTGCGCAGCCGCAGCGACAGCGAGCCCAAAGCGCAAGAGGCCTGGGCCGCATAGAAACGAGTTTTGTAAGACCAAAAAAACCAAAATAGAAAGGAGGTGAGTCAGATGCAGAAAACGTATGAAGTTCCCGAGCTAACGATGGTTGGGCAAGTCGACGAGGTCGTGCTTGGAGCCGGCAACGGCGGTTTTGAACTGCCTCAGTTTTCGGCGGCCGATTTCGAATTCGAGCAAGACTAACATGAGCATCTCGATGGGTCACAGACTGGAACGGGTGGGCTAGCACGTGCAGACTACAGTCCACCCAATCCAGAATGAGCACTGATGCATCATTCAGTAGGATTTAACCCCTTTCAGATAACATAAGACGCATGAACCGATTTTGCATGCCAGAGCAGCACATTGCCTTGATGGCAATTGTGCTGCTCGGTATGCACCTGGCATTCTGCCCTCGGTCTTTCGGGCTGGATCCTCGATTGGACGTTACCCAATACGCGCACCAAAACTGGAAAGTTCGCGACGGATTTTTTAAGAGCCAGGTTTCATCGATTGCCCAAACGCCAGACGGCTACCTCTGGCTGGCTACGGATTTCGGGCTGGTCCGATTTGATGGTAAGAAATTCACTCCATGGCAACCTCCCGCCGGCCAACACCTGCCCTCCGTTTCTATTTTGCGGCTGCTCGCCGCACGCGATGGCACTCTCTGGATCGGCGCCACGAAAGGACTAGCAAGCTGGAAGGACGGCAAGTTGACGCAGTACCCGGAACTCGCTGGGAAGTATATCTTTGCGCTCCTCCAAGATCATGAAGGCTCCGTATGGGCCAGCGGCGTAACAGTCAGCACGGGAAAACTCTGTGCGATGCGGAACGGCAGCGCCCAATGCTACGGAGATGACGGCAGTCTTGGCCATGGTGCGGGCAATTTGTACGAGGACAGCAAAGGTAATCTCTGGGCGGGTGTGGCAGCCGGATTGTGGCGGTGGCGACCGGATCCGCCAAAATTCTTCCCGCTGGAAGGTGAAACGGATGGCATTCAAGCTCTGGGCGAAGACGCGGACGGCGCGCTGCTAGTCGGATGGAGAGGCGATCTTAAACGAATCCTAAATGGAAAAATCCAGGAATATCTACTCCCGGGTTTCACGCAGCAGTTCAAAGCCAAAAGGATAGTACGCGATCATGAAGGAGGCGTGTGGATTGGAACAAACGGCCAGGGACTCGTGCATCTACATCAAGGCAGAACTGATGTGTTTCGTCAGTCGGACGGCCTCTCCGGAGATTTTGTGAGTGCCATGTTTGAGGACCACGAAGGCAATCTCTGGGTAGCTACCCTCGACGGCCTTGACCGCTTCCGTAACTTTATTGTTCCTACCTTTTCTGTAAGGCAGGGCTTATCGAATTCTGTCGTCTTTTCTGTACTTGCAGACAAGAATGGAGATGTTTGGTTTGGAACCGCCGGTGGGTTGGACAAATGGCATAACGGAAAAATCACTACTTACGACAAGCGCCAGGGGAAACTCAACGGACGCCCTCCCAACTCCCTGTTTCAGGATAGCCAGGGACGAATATGGGTCTCCACCCAGGAAGGGTTCGGCTACCTGGAAAACGACCGGTGGAATCCCATAAGAGCCATAACAGGGGGACCTGTGCTTTCCATTGCCCAAGACCGCGCAGGTAGTCTATGGTTGGCCAATGAAAAGTTCGGTCTTTTTGAATTGCTTGGTACCAATGTGGTCCGGCACATGCTCTGGGAGAAGATGGGACATAAGGACCATGCCAGTGTTCTTGCGGCTGATCCTTCGCAGGGCGGGTTATGGATTGGATTTTTTATGGGCGGTATTGCCTATATTGAGGATGGCCAGATCCGCGCATCTTTTTCAGTCGCTGATGGGTTGGGCGAAGGCAGTGTCAGCGGTTTCCAATTCGATGATGACGGTTCGCTGTGGATCTCCACTGAGGGCGGACTCAGCCGCTTGCAAGATGGCCGTCTGATCACGCTGACCGAAAAGAATGGATTGCCCTGCAATGCGGTGAATTGGATCATCGAAGGCGATGCCCGTTCGCTGTGGCTATACACGCAGTGCGGCCTGGTACGCGTTGACCGGAAGGAATTAGACTCGTGGGTGTCCGGAGTTCAAAACAACCATACAATTCCGGCGATCCAGCCCACAGTTTTCGACAGTTTCGATGGAGTCAGGAGCCTTGCCGCGGGCGGCCATTTAAGCCCGCAGGTCGCTAAGTCAGCCGATGGGAAACTGTGGTTCTTACCCTGGGACGGCGTCAGCGTCATCGACCCGCGCCACCTTCCCATAAACAATCTTCTACCACCAGTTAACATCGAGCAGGTTGCCGTCGACGGAAAGTCCTTCGATGCAACAGCCGTTGCCCATGGAGTGATGCGCCTTCCTCCGCTGGTACGCAATCTACAGATCGACTACACGGCGCTCAGCTTCGTCGCTCCAGAGAAGGTCCTTTTCCGTTACAAGCTGGAAGGCTTCGATAAAGATTGGAGGGAGGCGGGCACGCGCCGCCAAATGTTCTATAACAACCTCTCGCCCGGCAACTACCGTTTCCAAGTCGCTGCTTGCAACAACAGCGGCGTTTGGAATCAGGATGGCGCGACACTCGATTTCTCTATCGCTCCTGCTTATTATCAGACTGCCTGGTTCCGCGTGTTATGTGTCGCTGTTGTTGTCGCGTTCATCTGGTCGCTCTTCCAGTTCCGCCAACGGCAAATGCAGCAGCAGTTCAACATGCGATTGGACGCTCGCGTCAACGAACGAACACGCATCGCCCGCGAGCTGCATGATACGCTCCTGCAAAGTTTTCATGGATTGCTGTTCCGGTTTCAGGCGGCCCGCAATATGTTGCCTCGGCGTACGGAAGAAGCAATACAAGCTCTAGACGGCGCAATCCTGAGGGCAGAGGAGGCCATGGGTGAAAGCCGGAGCGCGATTCGCGACTTGCGCTCTGAGGCCGCCCAGGCCGATCTTCCGCAATCGTTCACGGCGATTGGTCAAGAGCTGGCCTCGCAGAATGCTGATCACGAGCCGCCGCTCTTCCAGGTGATCGTCGAGGGAGAGCAACGGAAGCTGTCTCACGCCTTTCAATCGGAAGCTAACCAAATCGGCCGCGAACTTTTACAGAATGCTTTTCGTCATGCGCGTGCGCGTGAGATCGAAGCTGAGATTCGCTATGATCGCCGCATGTTCCGCCTGCTCATACGCGATGATGGAAGGGGGATTGATCCCAATGTTCTGGAGCAGGGCGGACGCCCTGGGCACTGGGGATTGCCCGGGATTCGTGAGCGTGCGAAACAAATCGGAGCACAACTGGATTTTTGGAGTGAAGTCGGAGCCGGCACGGAAATTCAGTTAACGGTTCCCGCTAAAATCGCTTATGAAGAATTTCAGGACGGCTCCAAATTCCGGCTATTCCGAAAGGCAAAGCGTGAAGACTCATGAGCACCAGTCCTAAGATGATTCGAGTCCTTACGGTTGACGACCACCCTCTCCTCCGCGAAGGCATAGCGGCACTGGTGAATGGTGAACCCGATATGAAGCTGGTTGCGGAAGCCGCTAATGGACTGGATGCCGTAGAGAAGTTTCGCTTGCATCGCCCCGATGTGACGTTGATGGATCTCCAGATGCCGGGCTTGAATGGCGTCGAAGCCCTTTCCCGGATTCAGAGCGAATTCCCGGGCGCGCGCATCATTGTCCTGACCACCTACAGCGGCGATGCGCAGGTGGTGGCGGCTCTGCGGGCGGGTGCGCGTGGCTACATCTTGAAGGGCCATGTGCATCGTGAGCTGCTGGAGACCATCCGGGCCGTCTATGCCGGGCAAAAACGCATTCCTCCGGAGATTGCCGCCGAGCTTGCTCAACACGTTGCCGACGATGACTTGACTCCCCGCGAAATTGACGTACTGCGCCTGATCGCTGCCGGGAACGCGAACAAACAGATTGCCGGCCAGCTCTCCATTGGCGAAGCGACGGTCAAGAGTCACGTCACTAACATTCTTTCCAAGCTGGGAGCCAACGACCGGGCCCACGCAGTCACAATTGGCCTGAAGCGCGGAATTATTCAACTCTAACCAGGCAAGAGTTTCGTCCTTGTATCCCATTTCAGGAAGAGATCTGGGTTTTGGGGTTTGATCCTTAAATTACTCAATTACTCAATTACCAGGGTCGAAAATCACATCGTTCACTGCCTCCACTCCGTCCACCACGTCCACTCTGTCCACTCTGTCCACAACGTCCACTTTGTCCACGCTCCAACATAGCAAATTGATTTTCATGAGCTTTCGTGGGCCGCAGGCCCAAAGTGACAAATTACCCATTTACCCAATTCTTCATCTCCCCCAAAAGTAGGAGAGTTGCACCCTCCTTTCAGCCGTTTCGCTTCTGTTATTCATCCCGTACGCTGGATAGCGGAGGGCATTTGCAACGCCTGTTCTCTACGTTCGCCAACGGTTGGCCTGGCCGAGGCCTTCTTCTCCAGCGGCTGGTAACTGCCGCAGTTCTTTTTTATTCGGCAGCCGCACACCTCGGTCAGGCAACTTCACTTGCCTCAACTGTCCTGCAAATGACCGCAGCCGGGGCAGGAATTTTGCTTCTCGTGGGTTTGTGGACGCCAGTGGTCGGAACGGTGGTTGCCGTACTTGAGATTTGGATTGCTTTCTTTGTCGCGGGCGATCCCGTGGTTCCCATTCTGTCGGCAACACTTGGCGCTACGCTGGCAATGATCGGGCCGGGCGCATGGTCTGTTGATGCCTTGCTCTTCGGCAGAAGGCGAATCGGAACTCGCGGGCGATGAAGGTTGGTTTTT
>DASZEU010000561.1:0-8482 GCA_035940535.1 Candidatus Angelobacter sp. | reverse complement strand
ACTGCCAAGTTGTAAGATATCGCCTTCGTCATGGAAATGGTTGCAAAGCATACCGGCATCTGGCAGTTGATTCGAATGAGCAGTACGAAAAGCCCAGAAAGGATTCAAAGGTAAGAGATTGTTGTCCACCTCATTCCAGGTAAGATCCATCGGAAAAGACGAGATAGTAGGATTTGAAGGCTGCGAGTGATGCGTGATAGTTAGTTCTAGGAAAGCGTTGCCTACATTGCGGCACTGGTCCTCTGTCCCATCGTCATGATCGTAATATCCGTTATCTCCATAATCATCATCTTCATATCCAAGTTTTAAAATTAGGCTATTAGGATCCACTCCCGGCGGGATGCTCCTGACGCTGAGCGGTGATCGTTCGATGGCACTCTGAAATCGCTCCAGTCCGGTCGTTGCAGTGGGAACACTGACTAATCCATGGTAAAGCCGATCCGAATTAGGCCCAGAGGGATTTACATATCTTTTCCAGGTTTTCCCACCACCACCGGTTTGCACGCATCCGCCAGCATTAATAGTAACTGTATCAAATTCCCGAAATTTGATCTGGGGTAGGGCCGTACAATATCGATTCACGGGAGGCATATCAAATCTCACCTTCACTGTATCGGCGTTGATTTGAGTAATCGCAGGCTGCGGAATTCTTATAAAGGGATTGTTGGGCTGGCTAGGAAGAGGAGGACAATCCTGAGCCTTCAAAGTTAATGGGATAGTGGCCATTACAGGTATCAGTACCAGCCCAGGGAGCGTTCGAATATTTATTAATTCAATAAAAGCAGGCATTTACGCCACTTCTTTCTGGTGTCGAAATGGTTATGTTCATCATACCATCTGTAACATTGCATGGTGATGAAAAAGTTTGCACATGCTTGCTGAAAAAAGCCAAAGACTATACTCAAATGGATCATCCTTGTACTATTCGTCACCTCGTCTTGTACAAATCGTGGCACAATCGGTTCAGCCTACAATTGCTCGATTCAAGTGTCAATTTAGGACTTTGTGTTTTTCATTATTTCATCTGCCACCTTCACCGCCTCCACCGCTGGGCGAACGTCGTGCACCCGAACGATGTGGGCACCTTTAAGCACAGAGGCAACTACAGTAGCTAAAGTTCCGTAGAGTCGTTGATCAATTCCAGCATCTTGTCCATCCTGCGCCAGAGTCCGTCCGATGAACGACTTGCGCGAGGTCCCGGAGAGAAGAGGGAATCCCAGCTCATGAAGCTTGTCGAGTCCTGCCAGCAGAGGGTAGTTTTGCTCGAAACCCTTGCCAAACCCGAAGCCCGGATCAAGCACAATGCGGGTGCTTCCTATTCCATTTTCTACGGCAAGATTTGACCATTCCTGCAAATCGCGCTTCACTTCGCTGACGATGTCCGGGGAAGGAACCAACTTGCGCCATTCCTCCGGGCGTCCCCGGCTGTGCATAAGGACAACTCCGCAGCCCAATTCGGCGACGGTTGACATCGTTTGCGGATCCCAACGCAAGGCGCTAACGTCGTTCACGATCTCAGCTCCAGCACTAATGCAGGCGTGGGCTACTTCATGTTTGTAGGTATCGACCGAGATGATGGCGGAGGGACGTTCTCTCAATACATCTTCAATTACGGGCAGCACGCGTGCCAGCTCTTCCTCGACTGGCAGCCCTTTTTCTCCAGTCTGTGCTCCAGGCCGCGTGGATTCCCCGCCGATATCAAGAATGTCGGCCCCCTCGTCCAGCATTTTGAGAGCGTGGCCCACGGCATGGTCTCGGGAAAGAAACTGGCCGCCATCTGAGAATGAATCTGGGGTTACATTCACTATTCCCATCACAAGAGTGCGAACGCCGAGTTCCAGCTTTCGGCGGCGTAGCTCCCAGATATAAGACGGACGTTGCATGAGCGGATTGTATAATCTCCCAACTCCCATGCGTCGATCTCATGCAGCTATCACTTTCATTCTGCTCTTGCTTCAAGCTGGTAGTTTTGCCGGTGAAAAACCAGAGAAGAAGGACCTTGCCAGACAGATCCAGGCCATTGTTCGCCAGCCGGGATTCTCGCGCGCCCATTGGGGCATCGACGTGGTGGACCTGGAGAGCGGCAAAGCCCTCTTCGCGCTCAACTCCGATCATCTTTTTCTTCCCGCGTCCAATGCCAAACTCCTGGCCACTTCAGCAGCGCTGGCTCTCGTTGGCCCTGAATATCGTTTTCACACAACTATAGAGACCAGCGGAAAGATCGATACCAACGGGCGGCTGCTGGGAGACTTGGTAATCGTAGGCCGCGGAGATCCCAATATTTCCGGTCGCGTCGTGCCCTATCAATTGAAGACCGAGAGAGTCTCCCCCCACACGCAGATTCTCGAACAGTTAGCGGACCAGGTTGTGCAGAAAGGCATCAAGATTGTCGACGGAGACTTGATCGGAGACGACAGTTATTACGCCGCTGAGCGGTACGGCGAAGGCTGGGCCCACGATGATCTTCAATGGATTGACGGCGCGCCGGTCTCGGCCCTCACCTTCAACGACAATGTGCTCTTCGTCAAGATTCAGCCTGGCGAAAAGGCGGGAGAGAAGGCGCTGGTCACCGTCGATCCGCAAACCAGCTACTACGAGTTGGAGAATCGCATCCTGACCACGGCTGCTGGAGTTGCGCGCAAGGTCGGGATTCACCGCGATCCTGGCTCCTACAAAGTCACCCTTTGGGGATCGGTGCCGCTGGATGACGCCGGTATGAATGAAGCGATTGCCATTGAAGACCCCGCTGAATTTACCGCGCAGCTCTTTCGCTCCCTGCTGGAAGCTCGCGGAATAACGTTCACGGGAAAAACCAGGGCAAAGCATGGTGATTTGGCCCAGTTTTTTGATCAGCCCCAGTCGCCAACTCCACTGCTGGCTACTCCATTAGGCCCTCCCGCGCAAATTCTTGCAGAACATGTTTCCCTACCTTTGATTGAAGATGTCAGGGTAACCAATAAGACCAGCCAGAACCTTCATGCCGAGTTGGATTTGCGGCTCATTGGACAACTGAAAGGAATGGGAGGCTCGTTCGAAGGCGGGGCTGCAGCACTCAAACAGTTTCTGCTTCGTGCTGGGTTGAAGTCCAACGAGTTCTTCGTGCTCGATGGCTCCGGCCTCTCCCGTCGCGACTTGATCACGCCGGCGGCCATGGTCCAATTGCTCCTTTATGCTTCACGCCAACCGTGGGGCGCAGCCTTTGAGCAAACTTTGCCGGTTGCCGGAGTAGATGGTTCGCTGGCGGAGCGCTTTGTAAATACGCCTGCAGGAGGCCTGATTCATGCCAAGACCGGCACGCTCAGCCATGTCAACGCCCTCTCGGGGTACGGCCAGACTAGCGCTGGTAAACGATTTGTTTTCTCGATCTTCTGCAACAACCACGACCTTCCTTCGGCCAAAGTCGTAGCTGCTATCGATGCCATCGTAGTGTTGCTGGTAAATGGGGGCGAGCCTGCCGCTAAGGTACCGGGACCGTAACTTACCGATCAGAGTTGACTTGTGTCATGGCATGAGCTATCCAACGCGAACTGCTGCTGGTTCATCCAACAGAGTGGTACACCTCTATGAGACGCACTTTCATCTTCCTGGGAATATTCTGCCTTTTTTTGCCAACGATTGGGTGCGCAAAACCCAATCTCAGAGAATCGCTTGCGAACATGCAAGCGCCCGAAGGCAACCCGATGCTGCTGGCCATTTATGAGCCGTGGTTTGGGACCAAGGACCACATTAATGTTGGGTACTCGTGCCACGATCCCAATGCGCTCCGGCAGCAGATCGCTAAAGCGCGGGAACTGAATATCGGCGGGTTTGTGGTGAACTGGTATGGTCCACGTAAACAATTTGAAGACCAGAGTTATGGAACATTGCAGCAAGTAGCCAGTCAGAACAACTTCAAGGTGGCAGTCCAATATGACGAAGCTGTAGACCATCCCGGCTACGCCACGGATGCAGTCATCGTCGATATCCAATATCTCTATGACAAGTACATCAGCGGCAATGCCGGTCCCTCGCGATCTGCCTATCTTCGTTACAACGGGAAGCCAGTAATTTTTATCTTTCCCAAAGATGCCAGCACCGATTGGGACCGTGTGCGGCAAGTCACGCAATCCTGGCCCGATCCACCGCTGCTGATTTATAAAGACCAGAGCAACAAATATCCTCGGGCCTTCGATGGCCACTATGCCTGGGTGCAACCGGGAAAAGCAGGCTGGTCGCCGGACGGCAGCAATTGGGGTGGAGATTATCTCGACAACTTTTATTCCAACATGACACAGCATCATCCCGACAAGATCGCGGTGGGAGCAGTTTGGCCGGGTTTCGACGATGCCAAGGCGTCCTGGAGCCGAAATCGTAAAATAGCAAACAGGTGCGGAAAGACCTTTGAAGACGGCTTGCGCATCTTCCGGCGTTATTATGGTACGCAGAATGCCCCTCCCTATCTGCTGATAGTGACTTGGAACGATTACGAAGAGGGCACGGCCATTGAACGGGGCATCAACCACTGTGACTCCGGAAACCAGGAAGGCAGCCGGGCCGGAGGCCAGCAGTGAATCGAAAGGAATTTCATGCGAGTTCTGGTAACCGGGGGCGCAGGTTTCATTGGCTCTCATCTCTGTGATGCGCTTGTGGCTGACGGCCATCACGTCGTTTGCATAGACAATCTGGTCACCGGCAGTACGCGCAATATTGAACAATTGAAGAATGAATCACGGTTTGAGTTTATTCAACAAGACGTCAACCGGCCCTACGATGCCGGCGCGGTGGACTACATATTCCACTTTGCCTCTCCGGCCAGTCCGGTGGATTATCTCAAGCACGGCATCGAAACGTTGAAGGTGGGATCATTAGGGTCCTTCCATTCCCTGGATTTGGCCAAAAAGTATCGCGCTAAATATCTGCTGGCTTCTACCTCAGAATGTTATGGCGACCCGCTGCAGCATCCGCAAAACGAAGCCTATTGGGGCAATGTAAACCCAATTGGACCCCGCTCTGTCTATGACGAAGCCAAGCGTTTTGCCGAAGCCGTCACCATGGCGTATCTGCGATATCACAAAGTGGACACCCGCATCGTTCGCATCTTCAATACGTATGGTCCGCGCCTGCAGTTAAACGACGGGCGCGTGATCTCCAACTTCATGAAGCAGGCGTTGCGGGGAGAGCCGCTTACGGTCTACGGCGACGGAAGCCAGACGCGCAGTTTTTGTTATGTAAGTGACGAGGTTGAAGGCATTCTGCGACTCTCCCGAAGCGCCTTCCATGAACCGGTTAATATTGGCAACCCCGGCGAATTTACCGTGTTGCAATGTGCGCAACTGGTGTTGAAGGTGACCGCCTCACGGAGCCCAATCGTTTTTGAACCTTTGCCCCAAGATGATCCCAGGCAGCGCCGGCCCGACATCGCCAGGGCAAAAGAACTTCTCGGCTGGAACCCCGGAATTGATCTGGAAAGCGGACTTAATCTTTCTCTCGAATACTTCCAACAGGCAGTCTGCTTGGACCAGAACATGCACGCAATGGAAAAGGCGAAAGCTTAGACCTCGTTAAAGCATCTTAATCCCAAAGAACTACTGGTCTTTAGATCATGAGAGAAATCCCAGACTAGGGCTTTTTGCTGCTAACCAAAAGTGTAGTAACTATTTAGTTCACATTACAGAGAATCAAGGGTAGAATTCCTAGATAAGTGTTTGGGGTACCATTTGTTTACATTCGGGTAAACCTTCCTTAAGTCTTAAATTTGTGGGGAAGTATCGTGACTGCTGTTCCGCCTTTCAAGGAATCCTCTCGAGAGCTGATTGTAGAAGTTGCCCGGGCCTTAGAACCGTATTTTCCAGACATTACCCACACCTGGCGGGAGAAGATGGTTGCCGAGTGCGGTTTCGATGGCCGAGTGCTGGTGGCGTTGGAGCGTCTTACCATGGGCGCGGGCTGCTCTTATTTTTGCCACGGTGATTTTCCCGGCTTTCAAGAGAACCTGAACTACTTCGGAATCCGGCTTTCCAAGCTGCAGGTGGATACACGCGCAGTCGCCCGTTCGTTCGAAATCTACCAGACATCTTGCGATCCTTATTTATCGGGCCTGTTTCCTGGACGCGAGGCTGAGGCCAAGGCAGCTCTGGAAATGCTCTCTTCGGTTGCGTTTGTAATCATCTCCGGCGCGTACTTTGATACCAAAACCTTGGAATCTTCTGCTCTGCTCGCCGTGCTGGACGCTGAGCTAGCGGCCGCCGATCTTGCCGTGCTGCTGCAAAGGGTACTCGATGTTACGACCCGGACCTTTCAGGCCTCCGTGGGGGCGGTGCTTCTGCGTGAGCCGGAAGCTGATTTTCTGCGGGTTGCTTCATCGTTCGGGCTGGGTGAAATTGGCCTCCCCGAAGATTTTCGGATCACCGTGGGTGTCGGATTTTCAGGAAAAATCGCCGCTAGTGGCGAACCCGCCATGGTGCTTGATACGAGCGCCGAAGACGGCAATCTAACGCCTCTGATCCGCGAGAAAGCCAAGTCGCTCTGGGGTGTTCCGCTCAAGGTAGAGGGCCAAACCATTGGGGTGCTGGTTATCGGTTTCAGCAAGCCGTATGAATGGTTGCCGACCGAACGTGAACTCCTGCGAGCGATTGGCGACCGGACGGCATTGGCCATCGAGCGCGCCCGCATGACCGACGCTCTTCGTGAACGCGAACAGAGGATTGCTGAACTCTCCGGGCACTTGCTGAGGGTGCAAGAGGAAGAGCGCAAGCGTATCAGCCGCGAACTCCATGATGAAACCGGTCAGGCGCTGATGGTGGTGCGGCTTTATCTGGGCATGATGGAATCCGGTTCCCCAACTCACAGGTCCAAGATTCGCGAGACGCTAGACGTAGTTGACCGCACGATTGAAGGGATTCGCCGCATTATTGGCAAACTCTCTCCCTTGGTTCTAGAGGAATTGGGGCTGGTGGCAGCCCTTCGCAAAGAAGCCAAAGATCTGGCCCGCAACACTGGTGTGAAGGCACGCGTGATGATTTCGGATGAGGTGGGCCGATTTGCTCCGGGGGCCGAACAGGCAATTTATCGGGTGGTCCAGGAGGCCCTTCACAATGTTGCTAAACACGCCCAAGCCAGGAATGTGACGGTGCAGATGTCGCGCGAGGGCCAAACCGTCCAGGTAGTGGTGGAAGATGATGGCATTGGAATTCAGCCCAGGAGCAACTCACGTGGCCACTCTTTTGGGCTATCTGGAATCAAAGAACGTGTAGCCATGTTAGGCGGAATCTCGCGCGTGATCTCCGCCAAAGGAAAAGGCACGCGTCTTGAGATAGCTGTGCCTGTGGGCGAGGCTGTGGCTGCGGAAGCTACTCCATTGCGGACTGCGGCCCAAGCCGGAGCCAGGTTGAACTAGGTGAATTGAGGACCCCATGCCAAAGATCAAATGTTTGCTCGTTGACGACCACACGCTGTTTCGCCAAGGTGTACGCCGCCTGTTGGAAAGTGAAAGCGATTTTGAAGTGATTGCCGAAGCTGCCGACGGTGGTGAAGCGGTTGAAAAAGCCCGCGATACACGTCCCGATATCGTGCTGATGGACATCGGCATGCAGGGTCTCTCCTCGTTTGAGGCGGCGCGCCAGATCAAAAAGAACCGCCCAGAGATCAAGATCCTTTTTCTGACTATGTACGACGACGAAGATTACCTGGTGCAATGCCTGGAGGTCGGCGCTTCGGGCTACGTCCTAAAAGACACACCCGCGCCGCAGCTCCTCACCGCTGTGCGCGATGTCTACAAAGGCGGAAAATTCCTGAGTTCTCAGGTTCTGGGTAAGCTGGTGGAGGACTTCCGTTCGCGCGTCCGTGACACCCGTATGCGTCCCCGCATGTCAACCCTGACTCCACGCGAGCGGGAAATCCTGAAGCTGCTAGCCGAAGGCAACTCCGTGAAAGAAATTGCGGTAATTCTCGGCTTGAGTGTCAAGACCGTCGAAGCCCACAAATTCAACCTGATGCGCAAGCTCGATATCCACAACAAGGCCCAGCTTGTGACTTACGCCATCCAAAAGAAGATCATCAAGATTCCAGTAAACCAATAATCCCGTTTTTGGTAGATGCACCTCAGCCTTAAGCCGGGGTGCGTATCTCCCTTTCAAACTGCTTTGTCCTCCGAATCCATCAGTCTCTTTTGGGGCAAGCCTTCCAACCTATCCGAGGGCTGAGGGACGCCAGCCATTTTCCAAAACGAAAAAATTTGAGCAGAGCAAAGAAAATGCTTGCATCCTGAAGATTTTCTGACTAGAGTTCCGGCCACCTGATATATTCCAAGATTTTTGTATCAAGCTGCAAACGGCCCTAATAAAACGGGAACCCTACTGATCGGGAAAAATTCTTGGAGGCTGCATGAACTTTGCGAAAAACGCATTCCCTCTGTTCACTCGGTTCATTTTGATATCTGCAATGTTGAGCTGGTGCTCACCTTTGCTTCTGGCGCAGGACGCGACCGGTCGAATCGTCGGTACGG
>DASZEU010000560.1:0-4687 GCA_035940535.1 Candidatus Angelobacter sp. | reverse complement strand
TCCTCCAGTACCTCGCGAACGATTGCGTCGGCCGCTTGCTCTCCAGCATCCACTTTCCCGCCGGGTCCATTTACCATTCCCGCCCAGATTTTTCCCATGGGACGCCTTTGCAGCAATACGCAGGAGGATTGTACGATGAAGCAGGTGACGGTTCGAATCGGTATCATATTTTTTTGTTTGATAGTTTCGCACTTTTTGAGGCAGTCTTTCGTTTTATTTGGCTGGAATTAATCATGAGGATTTTTTGCGGATCTCACATTGCATCAATTCCCGATCCATCAAAATTCTTGTCGAACTCGCCCGTATTTGCCATTTTCACATGCGGACGAATCGGCTTACAGGCATAATATTCACACCCCAAATTCTGGAAGAATAGAATGTTGAATGGACCTCACACATGCATTATCGTCTGAATGTAAATCGCCATCTTTACGAAGCCGAAGTGCCATCCGGCACGCCGTTGCTAAGTGTTCTTCGCGATGATCTCGGCCTGACCGGCACTCGTTTTGGATGTGGCCAAGGCATCTGCGGAGCGTGTTACGTGCTGGCGGATGGGCAACCTGTCCCCTCCTGCATGATCAGCATTGAAGAGGCCGCCGAAAAATCCATTTTAACTATCGAAGGGCTTTCCTCTGGTTCTGATCTTCATCGTGTTCAACGGGCGTTCTTGGAAGAGGATGCTATGCAGTGCGGGTATTGTATCAGTGGAATCCTGATCTCGGCGGCAGCGCTCCTGATGAAGACCCCTAAACCATCTGAGGAGCAGATTTGCCAGGCTCTTGCGCCACATTTTTGTCGTTGTGGTATTTACTTGCGCATCATCCGCGCAGTGAAAAGGGCCGCCGCATGAGCACGACCGCTTCTCACCCTGGGAAAGAGACGCTGGATCGTTTAGAGCAGCGCATCGTGGTCGAGCATGATGGCACCATTGTGGTGCGATCGGGCAAGGTTGAGTATGGCCAGGGTATTCGCACAGGGTTCGCGAAAATAGTCGCTGATGAACTGGCGGTTTCTCTCGAAAATGTTCGAGTCGAACTCGGAGAGACAGACTGCGTACCATGGGACATGGGCACCTTCGGGAGCATGTCCACGGCCGTAGATGGCGCAATTGTGCGTGCTGCTGCTGCTTTCGCGCGCAAGATCCTTCTAGACCGTGCGGCGGTTCGCCTCGAAACGCCAGCTTTAGAGCTGAGCATTGCGAACGGCAAGGTAGTGACCAGCGACGGACGATCGATTTCCTATCAGGAACTAGTTGGTGCGGAGCCTTTAACTGGCATTATTCCAGAAGGTGAACTTACCAATCACAATGTAGAGTCTCCTCAAGATGCCCCGCTTAGGCTTGAAGCTCACGCTATTGTGACAGGCAGCGCCCGTTATTCAGGCGATATACGCCTGCCCGGCATGTTATGGGGCCAGGCATTGCATCCACCTGTTCAAGGCAGTGAGATTGTAACCCTGGACGAGCACGGGGCGCATGCCCTCCCGGGTGTAGTGGCGCTCGTGCGAGACCAGGATTTTATCGGCGTTGTTGCCCAAAGAAGCCAGCAAGCGATCGCCGCAATTCGTGCACTCCAGGTCGAATGGAAACGGCCCCCTGGTGCTTCCGAGATGCCTTTCGAAATAGCGCTACGCAGCGACTCTGCAATAGATATGGCCTTCACCGCCGCTTCGCGCTATCTCACCGCTGAATACCATGTCCCTCACATCTCGCACGTACCGATTGGGCCGAGTGTCGCTGTCGCTGATGTACGTGAAGACGAGGCGCATCTTTACGTAAGCACACAACGTCCCTTCGGCTTGAGGGATCAAGTGGCGCAACTGCTTGGTGTTTCTCCCAGCCGTGTCCACATCCACATGCAAATGATGAGCGGCACGTATGGGCGTGGGAACATGAACGATGCCGCAATGGATGCGGTGCGGCTTTCCCGGGCCGTGAGGCGCCCAGTTCTTGTACAGTGGACACGGGAAGAGGAGTTTCGGTCGAGCCCGCATCGTCCGATGCTCGATGCCCGGATCAGCGCTGCTTTGAACTCGGAAGGCATGATTGCTGCATGGCGATATCTTACGCAAACAAATCTGCATACGTATGGGAGAGCTGCGTCTCTTCCTTCAGGGGTTCTAGAAGCGACATCCGGCAGGAATGCTGTTCCAGCCTACCGCGTTGGCTGTTCAGAAGTGCTACTGCGAGTCGCGCCTGCTCAGGTTCGAACGGGAGCCTATCGCTCTCTGGCCGCCGCTCCCAATGTGTTCGCTATAGAGTCTTTTATGGATGAATTGGCACACATATCGGGCCAGCCTCCTTTGACATTTCGGCTGCGGCATGTTGAAGACGAACGGTTACGACGCGTGCTCTGTACTGTGTGCGAGCGAAGCAATTGGGACCAAAAGCCGCGCCAATCTGGACACGGCTTCGGCATGGCGTGCGCGATCTATCATGGCACATATATCGCTGAAGTTGCCGAAATAGAAATGGACTCCACGGGGCAGGTTCATATCGAACAGGTCTGGTGTGTTGTAGATGCAGGCAGGTTAGTTCACCCTGATGGAGCACGCAATCAGATTGAAGGTGCTATTCAGCAAGCGGCGAGTTGGACTCTGTTTGAGGAACTTCGCATTGCTGACGGGCGAGTTGCTAACATTTCTTTGAAAGATTATCGGATCGCCTCATTCCGTGATGCCATCCGACAGATGGATATCACATTCCTGCCGGCGCAAAAATTTCCGTCTACAGGCATTGGCGAAGCGGGATCGGTGCCAATGGCCGCAGCACTGGCCAACGCCGTATTTGAAGCATCCGGAGTACGTGTCCGTCGGCTCCCCTTAACGGCTGCGACGATCTCCGCAGCCAGAATTCTAAAGTGATCTAAGACAGTCAAACACATCATACAACCTCAAATATTTATGATCCGTTTAAGAGTTTAACCATGTCAGATTCCAAGAGCGCCCCTCTCCAATCCCAAACCGGTGTTGAAAGGGTCCTGATAGCCATCTGGAGTCAAGCACTGGGCGTGCAGAGTGTCGGAAACCGTGACAACTTTTTCGACCTCGGCGGCGATATATCCCTGGCGCGGCGTCTTGTAGAGCAGATACGAACCTACTTGGGCATAGAAATACCTTCCGATGCAATCATTGAAAATCCTACAGTGAAGGGATTGGCGGATCTGCTGGAGTCGGTCGGCCGCCATGCCCTGAAAAACGCAATTTCGCCAGATTCCCACAAAACTGAATACCACGCATCTTTTGCACAGGTTCGGCTTTGGTCGCTGCACAAGCTTCAGCCCGGCAGTCCCGCCTATAATCTGTGTGATGTATATCGTCTGCACGGACGGTTGGAGCGGGAGGTACTTGCGCAGGCGCTCTTGTCCCTGGTTCGACGTCACGAAAGCTTGCGAACGATTTTCTGTGAGCAAAAAGGAGATCTGCTGCAGCGCGTGGTTGAGCCATACATCGAGAGTGCCTATGAGACATTAGAACACTACTACGGTCCTGAACAGGAAATTCGTCTGCACCAGCTTGTTGAGGCGGAAGGGCAGCGTTCGTTTTCTCTAGAAGTTGGGCCACTTTGCCGGTTTTTGCTGATCGCGTTGTCGTCGGAGCTTCACGTCCTGGTTTTGACCGCTCACCATATCATTACCGATGGATGGTCGCAGCAGGTAATGATTTCCGACCTTTCGCACTTCTACCACGCTATTTCAAAAGGTATTACGCCGGCCTTACCTAAAATGAAATTGCAATATGGTAACTTTGCGGAATGGCAGCGCGAATGGCTCAGCGGGGCGGAATGGGAAAGGCAATCTATATATTGGAAGGAACAATTGGCCGGAGCTCCATCAGTTCTGGCGCTTCCAACAGACCGCCCGCGAGGCGAGGTCGAGGATTCCTCTCCGGCTCGCATCTACAGCTTTACTCTTGGAAAAGAGCTGTCAAGCCGATTGCGCAGCCTCAGCCTGGCAAATGGGACAACTCTTTTTATGACTCTATTGGCCGGTTTTCAGATTCTCTTATCACGCTATTGTTGGCAAGACGATATATGCATCGGTTCGCCGACGGCAAACCGTTCGCGCAAGGAAACAGAGGACTTAATAGGATTCTTTGTAAGTACGCTGATACTTCGGAGCAACATCGAAAACAACCCGTCCTTTTTGACATTCTTAAGCCGCACTCGCGATCTAGTGCTGGAAGCGCTCGATCATGCCGACATGCCGTTCGATCAGATCATGAACATGTTGCGCCCGGAACATATCTCTGAATCATCACCTTTCGTACAAGTAATATTTACTCTGCAGAATATCCCTCGCCGCTCGCCTTCGGACGGCGAGTTGATCTTTGAACACGTACCGGTTGCAACTGTAACATCAAAGTTTGATCTGGGCCTAACCTTAGAGGAAACGACTGGTGAATGGCAGGAAATCACCGGCTATTTTTCCTTTAATAGCCAGATATTTGGGCAGTTAGCGATTGAAAGAATGGCTAGATGCTATATAACATTATTGAATGCTGCCGCTGACGATGCGCGCTGTCCAGTTTTCCAGCTAAAGATTTTAGGTGACCAAGAAAGAAAGCTGGTCATGGAAGAATGGAACCAATCGGTTGCATTTCATAGCTCAGAGGCCTCTCGATCTTCCGGTGCTCATGACGTTGCAATTGCTGCTAACGAGGATATTATAGCTCTGCTCGACGAACCTAG
>DASZEU010000559.1:0-6485 GCA_035940535.1 Candidatus Angelobacter sp. | reverse complement strand
GATCACCCAATGATCCGATCACCCGATCTAGCTCGACGTTCCTCTTTCCAGCTTGAGGCGAATGTTCACAAAGTTATAAGGGGGCCAGGGGCCAGTGTATTTGAAGTTGAGGCGTTCGCCAAATTTTTGGGCTACGCGATTGACCGCCGCATCAAATTCTGCTTCGCGCTCCTTCTGGATCAGGAAGGCGGCGTTCATGATCATCTTGTCGCCAATGGGCTTGTTGTCGCGGGAGGCCACGCATACGGCCCGCAACCCGTCGTAGATTTCGCGCACATAGCTGGCAGCCAGTTCCGCCAGCGCCTTGTCGATCATGCGTCCCAACTGCATGCGGGCGAAGTAGGTGGACTGGAGATGCTTGCGGGTCAACTCCTGGTGGAAACGGTGGATCTCTTCATGTTCCCGCTTTAGCTCTTCAATGATGTGGTCGCGGTCCCAGGTAACTTTGAGACCAAATTCCAATTTGCCGGTCATCTGCTTGAGCACGTCTTTGAGTGAGTTATAAATGCTCTTGAGCACTTCACGGATATCATCATCGGTGCGAAAGACTGTGCCGAAGCTCATGGGAATGATGGTGTAATTCTTCATGACCGATTCGATGACATGCTCGTGGGCAAGAGCATTATCACGGGTGGGATCAAAGATAAATACCGGAGTGCGGCTGACCACCGCCGCCATGTCGCCGTGGTGGGTGGTATAGACATCTTCATTAACGCCGCCGATACTGCTCTTGCCGAAAGTTACGGGCGCGCGGGACTCGATGACCCCATAAACATACCGGCCTTCCTGCTGGCTGCGGCCAACCGGCTCAAGTCTTGACGGAACCGCCTGGGGACCGCCGCTGAGCACGGCCGCGGCCCCGTTGCTGCTGATTTCTGTCTTCGGTCCGGCCTTGCGGGCCGGTGCTGTTGTTTTCTTGGTTGTTTTTTTTGTTGGGCTCATTGTCTCTCCTCAACATTTTTGAGGTTGTAGCCAAAAATTCTTCGATTTCGATGGGCTTGAACATGACTCCGATATTGTTAGCGGCAGCTTCATCGGCCGTCTCGTTTGTAGCATAGCCGGTGAGCAGGACCGCCGGAACCCCCGGATCACGGCTGCGCGCCGCGGTAATCACTTCAAAACCCGTATGCCGTTCTTCCAGCGAATAGTCGCACAGAATCGCGTCAAAGTTCACTTGGGCGGTAGCTTCTATGGCCTCCCGCGAAGTCCCGCACGCGGTCACTTCATATCCTTGCCGTTCCAGAATGAGTTGGTAAGTGATCAGCACCGAGCTGTCATCGTCTACTACGAGAACACGATATTTGCGCTCCGTTCTCACAATTTCATGACCGGCAAATCAATCTTGAAGACCGTTCCCTGGCCCATCCTGCTCCGGACCGAAAGCTTGCCCGCATGATTCTGAATGATTCCTCTCACGATCCACAGTCCCAGCCCCGTCCCTTTTTCGCCTTTGGTGGTAACAAAGGGTTCAAAAATGGTGTGGATCATCTCTGGCGGAATTCCGGTGCCGGTATCGGCAATCAGCACACGCACCCAGCCATGCAGATCATCAGAGCCGGGGATATGGCGCGAACGGACGATCAGTTTGCCTCCATTTAGCATGGCATCTTTGGCATTGATGACCAGGTTCGAAAGCACTTGGCGGATCTGGTCGGCAGCTATCACGGCATCGGGAAGCGGCCGCAAATCGGTCTTGATTTCCACGTTGACCCGCTGAAGCTGGCGATTCAATAGCAACAAAGTGTCTTCGATAATGGTATTCACATTGACGGGCTTAACGTGTTCGGTATTGCGGTAAAGACCAAGCATCTGGCGAACAATGCGGGCCACGCGCTCGGTTTCCGATTTCAAGATGTTGTAAACGGGCGTGGCACTCTCCGGCACAGCGCCAGCGAGCAGGTAGATGGCGTTCTTAATGGCCTCCATGGGGTTGTTGACCTCATGGGCGATGGTGGCGGCGAGCCGTCCGGTGGCGGCAAACTTCTCGATCTCCAACATGCGGCGCTCTACCTTGAGTTGCTCCACCTTGCGCAAGGCGGTCAGATCACGCAAAACGGTGACCGTGTACGAGACCTGTCCGCGTTCATCGAAGATTTTTCCGGAGCGGGCATCGTACTCGATCTCCTGTTTCAGCGCCGGATTCATCAACTTCATGGGCGAAGTTTCCCGCTCGGCAAATGAGTAAGTAAATGAAGTGATATAGGCGTTCAGTAAAGTTTGGTTCTTGATCTGTGTGGTATCGCTGGCCGCCTCGGTGGAGACCCCGAAGAGTTCCTGCGCCAGCGGGTCGACCAGCACAATTCGGGCTTCACTATCACAGACGACAATGGGATCGCCTACATTTTCGATGATCAGGTTCAGGCGGTCGCGGTCCTGGCGGACGACCTCCTCGGCCTCGCGCAGCTTGTCATAATTGGTGCGTAACTCCTGGTCGGCGCGGCGCAGGTCGGTTACGTCGCGCATCACGGTTACGGTGCCGATCTGAATGCCGTCCGGCCCGTAGGTGGGTGCAGAGACAGCTTCAAACAACATCTCTTCGCCTTCAATAGCGTCCACTAAAGTCAGGTCACGGTGGGCGTCGCTGCCGGAGACCAACATGGAAGAAAGGGCCGCGGAAAAGAGCATGTTATTGAGTTCAACCGCGCGCACCAAGCCCTCGGTCATCTCATCCGGCACTTTAAAGAACCGCTCAGCGGCCTTGTTCTGCATGATGACTTGGTGCTGCGTATCGGTCAGAATGACCGGATCAGCCATGCTTTGCATGACCGTGCCCATCTGCGCAATCGTAATCTCCATATCGCGCATGCGGTTGTAGTAATGCTCAACTTTGAATAGGCGCGACAGGTAACGGTTGGCCAACTCGATGAGATCGCCAAGTTCCGCTAAGGCCTGAGCGCTGATGTTTTTCGGCAGCTCCACAATCAGGGCGGCAGCATAAGCGCGCATGTCGCAGGTGGAGCAAACCTGCTCCTCCAGCCTGATCTTTTTTTCCTTGCGAAAATTCTGGACTGCCAGGCAACTACCAGTACGAATGCGGTCGGCCTCCCAGCAGAGATTGCGATTGGCATAGACAAGAGGGTGAATGTAGATAGGATGATTGTGGATGGAGGTCTTGTTTAAAACCGCTGGGCGGGTCGTTTGCAGGACTCCTACCAGCGGATGTTCGGACATCCACATAGCAGTGGTGAACTTTTCCAACTGCTGGCGGGGCCATTTCAAGGCGGCCGCCGGGGCAATGTCGCCGGTATCGAAGTTGACGTCGACGGCCAGAGCGCGAGGATAGCCAAGGGCAATGATTTCTTCCAGCAAGAGCGGGAATATCTCTTCGGAGCGCTCGGCTTCGAGCAGACGTAGTACCGCCGGGCGGCGCTGAGGTGTCGTGCGCCGCCCGTTCATAGGATCAGGCTGGAGCCGCAACTCCGCGGTAGCCATACGAGCCCCCACCTAGCCTCACCGCCGCCGGCGAGCCGGTCGCGGAGTTGGGCGACGCACCGGTTCAATCGTTGATGGCTCCGATTCTTCCTCTTCGGTTTCGCCTTCCGCCAGAGTCGGTCTGGATACCAGCCCGGTAAGACCCACCGCATCGGCATACTTGAGGTAAGTGTCGATCGATGCAACCACCACGCGGGCCTCAACGGTGATCAGATCAATACCAACCAAGGAGATTCGGACCCAGGCATCGATCACTATGCCTTTGTCTAATACCCGGTCTAATACGTCAATAAGACTTGAACCGCCGGATACCCGTTCAACGGCCATTGAGGGCCTCCTTCATCAAAGTCAAAACTCTATTTCGCGCGTTTACTGCGCACGACTTGTTTACCGCGGCTCTTTGCCTGGCCTGGGGCCGGAGCAGGCAATTGCACCCGCTTTCCGGAAGAATCAGGCAACGACGCGGTTAAGTTGGGATCGTACTTCCACCAGTTCAGACCAATCTGCTCGGCTTTATCCACCGAGCAGACCAGCAATCGAATGCGAATCGTTAAAAGCTCAACATTAGCCAGAGAGATACGAATATCGCCGGCGATCACGAGACCTTTGTCGAGCACTCGGTCAAGAATGTCGAGCAGGTTGGTTGTTCCGGAAACCGTAGGAACTCTTTGCATGTTATCTCAGGAAACAACTGGGGGAAGATCGCCGCCCTTGAGTGGTAGATTTGCGCGACCCACGCACGCATCCTAACCACCTCAACACAAACTGTCAACCCTTCCGCATCACACCTTTCGCATAACACTCAAAATGATCACTCGACTTGACACACCTGTAGGGGGAGACTGGCAATCTAAGTGAGATGCACTCCGCCGTTCCAAAAGTTGGCTGTCGCCAGGGATTTTTTAGAGCTTGTGGAAAAGTCATTGGCGGGCTTCAGATCGGGAACAATCCGTCGAGCGCGACCCTGTTAGTTGGTTTGCAACAGGGAACACCAGCCGTGCGTTTGATTATACGAGCTGCGGGCTTCGCGCGACTGGCTTCTGGCGGAAGAATCGAGCGTTGCCGAGTTGCCTCTTAATCTGACGTGGAATATTTATGCATTTTCGGGGTCACTTCGGCGATACCTCAGTGCAGGCTCTTCGCTGCGGCTCAGGATGACAGCGCGTTTTAAAGGGGAAATTGATGCTCAACCCCACGAAAAGTAAGTGACATTGGGCTTTAGGGCGCTTGGCTCTTAGGGCGCTGGCTCTGATGGGCGTTTCTTGCAAGCTCTTTTAGCCGTCCAAGAGATTTCCTAATGGCCCGAGTTCCAGATTTAAGTCCTCTGGCTTCAGGCCAAAGACGGCGGCAATCTCGTGGACCTTCATCTCCAGCTTCATGAGGGCCTGCCCCATTTCCTCTACTTTAGCATCATTGAGGGAGCCGCCTTCCATCCGCCGAATGGCTTGGCGCTCCAGCAACCGGCGCAGTAACTCGACCAGGCTAAGCACCAACCGGGCCAGCCCTTGTTCAATGTTTTCCGGGGAGCAGTCAATCCGCTCGATGGTTCCCTCCCCAACTGCGCGGAGTTCGCGGTTGAGGTCGGAGACCGCGGCCGCGATCTCCTGAGGAGTAACTTTGCGGACGTCTGTCATCTTTGACCTGCTACTTCCGGCATCTTAACCGATTCGCTCAGGAACTCGGATGCCGGCCAGGGGCCGCTTACGCGCCTTTCCAGCAAAGGCGGCACTGAAACCTCTTGGGCCGTCGTCCTGAAAAGGTCTTCGCGCCCGCGCTCCACCTGGCAATAGATTCTTTTTCCGTTCTTCACGTCCCGAATGCGGATATCACTGCATACGGAGGAAAGAGTACTCTTCAGAGGCTCGCTGAATTCCTCCAAGGCGTGCTGCAAGGCTGCCTTCTGATGGAGATAGGCGCTGCCCGAACTCAGGTCGGGACGCCCTGGAGCTTTAAAAAAAATGATGCATTCCATCTGGACGACGGTTTTCAGACGCTCTAAGTCAGCAATAAAGCCAGGACCATGCCGCGCAACAAAGTCTGCCAAGTACTGCTGGTCATCGAAAAGAGAAAGGAGCCGGAAGGGAACCACCGCGGTTTGCGCAAATAGGTGATGAACCGTCTGATGAAACTCGACCGCTCTCTGCTGAAACGCAGATGGCTCAAAGGGCCATTCCACCTGGGACCATAATAACCGCAATCGATCCCATTCGAAGACGTCGACGCTTGCCCCATCTACACCCGTCGCAGGCAGCGAGAGCTTTGGACCATGCAGAAAGGCGCAATATGCGAGTACTTTGGTCATTTTGGATTTCGGATCATTGGCTCCGAGAAAGAGTGTCCATGATAAATACGAGTAAAAGACATAACATAAACCTGTGCCGCCCCGCTGGGGCTTGTCGTTTATCCCTAATCTTTTCCCAGCGTTCACACGCTGGGCTAACTTCTTAGTGCGCCTCCGGCGCTGACCATCTGAGTCCCGGACAACTTCGAATTCCTTAAGTGAACCGTATTGAAAGTAGCCCAGCATGGTTCGGCGCCGTACTTTGGCGCCGAACCCAGTGCTGGGTTGCAGTGCAAAACAGCATGAGTCCCGCAAGGGACGTTGAATCATTCTGCCTGATTCCATAAGCCGCCAGCAGTTTCTTGAATTCATCGGCAAAACTGCTTCGTTGATGCTCCTCTTGTCGCCGGATGTAAGAGTATGGGACATAAAGATTCAGCCGTCCCCTAAAGGGGACTCTTGTTTCATTGGAACGTAACCCAGCATTGGGTTCGGCGCCAAAGTACAGCGCCGAACCATGCTGGGCTATTTTCAATACGGTTCAGTTAAGCTTTCCATGAACCTTTTCGATTAACAGATTTGTCGGAGAGAGCAAAAGAAACCTGTGTCGCCCCTCTGGGGCTTGTCATTAATCTGTAATCTTTCCCAGCGCTTACGAAGCTGTGAAGCGATTAAAATTCACGAGTATCTGTTCTGGCGTGAGTAGTGTTTTCACTCGGCCAAGAGTCAAACACCTGGCCACGCCCGTAATGCGCGAATTGCCCTCTACAGC
>DASZEU010000558.1:0-7903 GCA_035940535.1 Candidatus Angelobacter sp. | reverse complement strand
TGATGCATTTTATCTCCCAGGCTCGTCTCTAAAGGGCAAACTGCGCTCCGTGCTGGAGCGCGAGCTAGGAAGACTCAGCGGCAACGGTAGGGAGCCTTGCGACTGCGGCCAGTCCAGTTGCCCAATCTGCACGGTCTTCGGTGCGCATAAGAACACCAAGCCCGAGTGCGGCGTTACGCGCATCGTGGTGCGCGATTCGTTGATGTCCTCAGGTTCGCGAAAAGCATTTCTAGAGGCAGAGGCGGCGGGCAAACCAACCGTGGAGCTGAAGACCGAAAATGTTATCAATCGCCGGTCGGGGGCGGCGGAGCATCCGCGAACGGGAGAGCGTCTGCTGCCGGGAACGGTCTTCCATGGAGAGATTCTGCTCCATATCTATGATGGGGACAATGCCGTGAAAATGGTCGAATTTGTCCGTCACGGCCTGGGAATCATTCAAGAGGCAAGTTCGTTGGGGGCTGGAGGCAGCCGGGGATCGGGTAAGGTCAGCTTCGAAAATATTCAGGAAGAGACGATCCCGCTGGAAACATTGAAGGTATGAAGTCGTATCGCTTCCTATTGCGGCCGCTTGCCTCCTGGAGCACTCCCTGGCAGGCGGACACCATCTTTGGTGCTCTTTGCTGGGAGTTGAGAAAACTCCAGGGCGAGGATGCATTAAAGCGCTTTCTCGGACAATACGATGAAGGCGAGCCTCCGTTTGTGATCTCCGACGCACTACCGGAGGGATGGTTTCCCCTTCCGCTTTATGCCCGCCTGCAGCCGTTGACTGGCCTGAACTTCAAGGCCAGATTGCCGGAGTGGATCTGCGAGCGGCAATTTCGTTCTTTGCTGCGGGAGTCCGGCCTAGTGGTCCCGCAACCGTGGTGGCCGGAGCCGATTCTATGCACCCGAGCGCTTCATGCCGCGATTGACCGTTTCGCAGGCACTACAGGGGAAGGAGGGAACCTGTTCGAGGTGGAAGAGTGGTCGTTGGATCGTCGTGCGGGTTCATGTAGCCATCTTGTTCTGTATGTGCGTACAAGCAGTCATCTTGATCTGGTTTCGACGCTGCTGCAGTCGCTGGCGGCCGGCGGATTTGGAAAGAAGAAAACTATTGGACGTGGGGCGTTCGAGGTCGTGGGAAAAGCGGAGCCATGCGAGTGGATGGATAAGAACGCGGAAGCGGACGGATTCGTCTCCTTAAGCCATTTTGTACCGCATCCTGCCGATCCCACCGACGGTCTGTGGCGACTGCTGACAAAGTATCCGAAGTACGCGGCGGCCGCCCCAGTGCCCGGTCCTTTTAAAGGACGATTAACCTTGATGCGGCCTGGAAGCGCATTTCGCGTGGCCGGGGCTATTCGCCCATTCTATGGCCGTGTGCTCAAAGGCATGAACAAAAATTTTCCCGGCTCGGTTCATTATGGATTGGCCTTTCCGGTGCCGGTACGATGGCCGAAAGATGGATAACGTGACCAACGCAACCGGTGTTTGCTTTCTGAGCTATTCAAGAGAACGGGCGGATGAGGCCGCTCTCTTGGTTAGTGCACTTCGCGATCACGGAGTTCCTACCTGGCAGGACATCTCGCACATGCCGAGCGCGCAGACGGAAGAGGAGTTGCGGGAAATTCTCTCAGAGAGAGCTACGGCCAGCGCTATATTGTTCATCACACCGGAAGTTGAGGACTCAGAATTCATTCGTAATGTAGAAGCGCCGCTGGTCTTCGAACGATATCGTTGCAAGGATGGCTTTTCGATTATTGTGGTTGCCGCCGGCGGCCTTGATTACGGCGAGGTGGGGCGATTGCTTGGCGACCGGATTGGGCCAACTGATCCGAGCGGATGGAACACGCAAAGAGTTTTGCAGGACCCCATGACGCAAGTTGAGGCGGATCAGATTGCCGACGTCACATTGAGTCACAGGCTGGCCGCCATCTCCAGGCAGCTTGGCCCCAAGGATGCATTGAAGCTGGCGCTATCAACTCGCGCTGACCTGCCGATAAAACCTGGCAGCGACTTGGCTGTCGATCTTACCCACAGGTTTGCCGGGCGCATCGCGCATCCTGGCGCATGGGAGCATATCCTAAGAGGTTTTCGCTCCATTCGAAAAACCATACAGAAGCAGTTGCCTGAAAGGCTGATCGAATGCTCAGGGCCGCTCTGCCTTCCCGCTGCGGTCGCTCTGGGTGTTGAATTCATGCCGCTATCCAGGCTCCGTGCCGCGTGGATTCAGGAACAATTCAAATTTGGAATCAGCCCCGAGATCTGGGGTTTGCACGTGGCGAAGACCGCCAGCGACTTTAAAGGTGAAACACACCTGGGCAAAGTCGGCGGCACGGATTTGGCGCTAGTAGTTTCGGTGACGCACGATCCAAAGGCCGTAATGGACGATGTACGTGCAACGTTTGGAAGCACCATTCCGTTCCGGGCAATCGTGCATGTTCACGCGGAGGGCCGTCGCCAAGTCACGGCGAGCGAGGCGACCGGCATTGCTCACCTGGCTGTCAATACTCTTGGCGATGCCAGAAGCGAGTTAAAAACTCGTGGCGCGGTACACCTGTTTCTAGCTGTCCCTGCCGGTCTCGCATTTCTGATCGGTCAACTTCTTAATACCGTGGGCGAGGTCCAGACTTATGAACATGTTGCTGGCCAGTCTCCTTCATATATAAAAGCTGCGCTTCTGCGTCCGTCGGATACATGAAGAGGACGCCGTAAATCGGGTGATTCTTTTTGTTGGGGTTCGAGCCGCACGTTGCAGAATCAGTTGAGAAACGTTGTGTTTTCAATGATCTGGCGTAAATCGAGAATTGCACCAAAAATGGGCAGGGGTGCGTGCAAATGTGCAAGTGGTTTATTCTCAGAGCTCTGGAGAGATTTTTGCAGGTGATACCGAATTGGTCGGAGCGAAAGGAAAGCGTTGATTTCCTGGGGTGTTGAAAAATGGGGGTATAATCCATTGATTCTAAAGCCCGAATTTTGAGAAGGGTTGGAAAGAGTTCCCCGATGCGAAGGGGATTGAGACTTAACGAGTTGCGAAACAGTCGAGGAAGTCGAACCTGGCTGGAAAGAGTTCCCCGATGCGAAGGGGATTGAGATTGACTATCCAGGGACTGTAATTGATCAGGAATCCTCCCGGCTGGAAAGAGTTTCCCGATGCGAAGGGGATTGAGACGCGTCTCGCGTTAGGCGCCATTGTTCGTTGAACGAACTTAAGTTGGAAAGAGTTCCCCGATGCGAAGGGGATTGAGATAATATCCTTCCGATCATGCGTATACCCTGCCTATTCCTGTTGGAAAGAGTTCCCCGATGCGAAGGGGATTGAGACAGGTCCAAGGGCAAATACCCAAGAGACCCAAGGCTCCGGTTGGAAAGAGTTCCCCGATGCGAAGGGGATTGAGACCTTGTCGGTTGGATGCGGTTGCTCTGTGGTGGTTCCCAAACGTTGGAAAGAGTTCCCCGATGCGAAGGGGATTGAGACAATACATAAAGCTCCGATGTATGCTTTCGAGATCAGATGTTGGAAAGAGTTCCCCGATGCGAAGGGGATTGAGACGGTCGGTCCACCATTGGGGCGGACGATTGTCATGCCGCTGCCGGTTGGAAAGAGTTCCCCGATGCCAAGGGGATTGAGACGATAACTAGGGCATCAGGTACCTTTACGCCGTTCAGCTGTTGGAAAGAGTTCGCCGATGCGAAGGGGATTGAGACGAAAGAAGAGAGAGCTTGACTACCGGTAAGCTGCTTTTGGAAAGAGTTCCCCCGATGCGAAGGGGACGCAAAGAATTTTGTAATTGCCATAATTTGCAATTGCCAAAATTGTAAGAACTTCGTATGAGAGGTTTTGGCTCAGTGGCGATTGCTGGCTGCTAATTACTTGGTTTGAAGAAAGTGGAAAAGCCCGGTCGAAATTTCAGTAACCCGTCGCCATGTTTCTCTAAGTGCTTGAATTTACTTGCTGAAAATGGTTGACACCCTTCACCAATCCGAGCGTATCCCGTGCTCTGTTTTTCTTTGTGGCTTCTGTACCACTGTGGGCTGAAATTATCTCAGGCCGCGAGGATTTTCAGTCGTCCCCCGGAAGGGGGACTTGGCTTTATCTGCGTTTGTTTCCCGCCGTTGAAACGGCGGGCTATTTTCACTCGTCCGGCCGACGCCGGACTAGCACCCATCAGCGCCAATCAGTTCAAATCAGCGTTCATCAGCGTTGAGCATTTGGTTGCGGCTATGTTTTTTCCCCAGGGTTCCACTGCGTTTCGCCCCTGGGCTAACTTCTTAACGCGACTCCGGCGCTGAGTGTTTTAACATTCAGTATGAAGATTCTGGGTGCAATCACTTTAGGTCTGCTTTTCTGGACAAAGACATCTGCGCAAACACCGGCGACAGCGCCTGCAACGCCGCCTGCGCCGGCGGCCACAGCGGCTCCGGCTCCGCGTGACCTGCAAGCCGACCTGCAGAGAGTTCAGGATAGGTTGAAGGACTGGCCGAACCTGGGCCGCTATCGCGACGCCAACGCTCAAGTGCAACCGCCAGGGCCAGACGAGAAGCGGGTTGTCTTTATGGGCGACTCCATTACCGATAACTGGGGACACAGGTACGGCAAGTTCTTTCCAGACAAGCCGTATATCAATCGCGGCATCAGCGGACAGACAACGCCGCAGATGCTCATCCGCTTTCGTCCGGACGTGATTGCGCTCAGGCCGAAGGTAGTGGTGATCTTGGCCGGCACCAACGATCTGGCGGGTAATACCGGGCCGGCAACGATCGAGTCTATTGAGGACAATCTTGCTTCCATGGCGGAGTTAGCCAGATCTAATGGCATACGCGTCGTAATGGCCTCGGTGATGCCGGTGTGCGATACCATTCAGCCGCAAACGCCCCGCCGCGCTCCGGAGAGGATTGTTGCGCTGAATGCCTGGATCAAGAACTACGCAGCCAAGAACGGATTGGTCTATCTCGATTACTACTCGGCCATGCTCGATGACCAGCAGATGCTCAAGCGCGAATTGACCTACGACGGACTCCACCCTAATGATGCAGGCTATGCGATCATGGGACCTCTAGCAGAAAGGGCCATTGCTGCGGCGCTGCATCCAGAATCCATGACAGGACCGCAACGCAAATGAGGGAGTCTTGCCGATGTAAAGCATTTAGAGACGAGGAACAATGCGATACGCATTTTTGACCGAGTCCCGGTAGGGACGCATGACAGTAGCCCCAATACGGTTCACTTAAGCTTTTTAGGAACCTTTTCGATCAATAGCTTTATTGCAGAGACAACCGAAAATCTGTGCCGCCCCGCTGGGGCTTGTCATTTATCTCTAATCTTTTCCCAGCGTTCACACGCTGGGCTAACTTCTTAGCGCGCCTCCGGCGCTGACCATCTGAGTCCCCCTGACAACTTCGAATTTCTTAAGTGAACCGTATTGACAGTAGCCCACCATGGTTCGGCCTAGTAAAAAGCCCTGGATTTATGAAGCTGTTTTTGGGGCCGAACCCAATGGTGGGAAAGTGTCATGCCATGGCGGAGAGTCCCTTTAGGGACGACTGAAAGGATGTTATACGGCCATCGATTCGCGGGTGTGGCTGCGATCTGAAGATCAGAAAAATTTCAGCCGTCCCGTGCGGGACTGAGTGCATCTGTAAGGCTACCCAGCACTGAGTTCGGCCAACGCAGCTTCGCTAGACCAGCATTTATGCGGGCTGAACCCAATGCTGGGCTATTTTCACGCGTCCCTGCCGGGACTTCTCGCAAACCAATGCATCTTGCTCAAAAATGTAGAAAACGTGAAGACGCGCGTATCTCTTTTGTATATGTCTTGTGGTAATCGTTTCTGGAATTCAACACGGTAAAGGCGCCGTCTGGGTTGGCTGTCACTTTGATGTACTTGCCTTCGCACTTCTCGGCGGGGTTCGCTATCAACATTTCCGGGACATTGTGTTCTTTGTCGGAATCGACAGCGTAGTGCAATTGCCAAAGGTCTTCCAGGCCGGGCGAATTGTGAATAATCCCCCAAGCCTCTTTGCTGCCGCCTTTGTGTGGACCGTTGTTCATGATGGCCACGCGTGGATGAAGAGCTTCGACAATGACCTTGGCATTGGATTGATAAAGCCCATGGTGGGTGCTGAGATAGAGGTCAACCGTTCCAATCAAGTTATTAGGACAGGCCAGTTCGCGCTCTTTTCTTTTGGTGAGGTCGCCAAGATCGATGAACCGAAATTTTCCGTAAGTGATCAAGATTCCCAGCGAACGAGCGTTTTCGGACGTGTCAGCGACATCAGCCTCCGCTTCAGAAGCGCAAACCGGATTGGGTTGATTGGCTCCGGGAAGAGGAGTTGCAATGTGTTCTCCGGCGGCGGTGAGTGCCTGCACGGTGATGCCCTTGAATGGGAGCCGGTCGCCGGGCTTTAACACCAGATGCTTGCTCTGGCCGATCACTTTCTCATAGTCGGCATAAAGCTTTCGCGATGTGTCGGAGTCCTCCATGTTGGGGCCGTGATCCACAAACGTGCCGATCTTGATTTGTTGGGCGAGTTGCGGGACTCCGCCAACATGGTCGCTATGATAGTGAGTGATCAGGACGTAATCGATCTGCTTCAAGCCGGCCGCCCGCGCCGCGGCCACGATGCGCCTGGCATCTCTGCCGTCAAAACCCGCCCAGCCAGTATCAACCAGCAGGGAAGGGCCGCGAGGATCAACGACCAGTGTTGCCTGCCCGCCTTCCACATCGATGAAATAGATTTCAAGCGGCTTCGTCGCTTTTGCCTGAGTTACCGGCGCGAAGGATAAACATGTTGTTACGATTAAGGCATAAAAAAAGCGACGCATTTCAGAGTGCTCCTGATGGATCTGGTCTTCGACGACAACCGGAATGGTACATCAAGTTGTCTGCTGTGGGGCTCTCAACCCATCGGAAAAACGTCAGAACAGACACAAGAGCCCCAGCGCCTGAATTATTCATGATTCGAGGAAAGGCTCAGGGGCAGCAACATTGGCGCAGTGCCGAAGGCACAACAGAGAGTAGACCCACACGTCAGTGTGGGGAGAGCCAGAAAACACATCCAAGTCGCCGAAGGCGACGGCAGAGTCATTTCCTACCATGAAATAAACTCATATCGTCTCAAAAATCACGTAACCCAACTCTGATAGCCCTTTTTTCCGCAACCTGTTTAACTCCCGTTCATTTGTAGGAAACTTCATACGCAAGCTCTTGAGTCCCAGAGCGTAGAATCCTGAGCATGACCGCATCCGACATGTTTGCCGAGCCGGTAGCAGACCGGGCTCGCAGACGCATCAGCCGGCGCATTCTGCCTTATCTGTTCATCCTCTTTATCGTCGCCTACCTGGATCGGGTAAATGTCAGCTATGCGGCCCTGGAAATGACCAAAGACTTGAACTTCAGCCCGGAAGTCTATGGGTTTGGAGCAGGCATTTTTTTTGCCGGCTACTTTCTGCTGGAGATTCCCGGCGCCATTCTGGTGGAGAAATGGAGTGCCCGCGCGTGGATTGCGCGCATCATGATTTCGTGGGGCGTGGTCGCCATTTTGACCGGCTTTGTCCATACTGCCACGCAGTTTTACTGGATTCGCTTTCTCCTGGGAGCCGCTGAAGCCGGGTTCTTTCCCGGAATCATTGTGTACCTGAACCACTGGTTTCGCTATGAAGACCGGGCCAAAGCAGTGGCCATGTTCATGGCGGCTTTGCCTATCTCCAACATGGTTGGCTCACCGATTTCAGGCTGGCTTCTTGGCACCAATTGGCTGCGCCTGCAAGGCTGGAGGTGGTTGTTCATCTTGGAGGGCATTCCCGCGGTGCTGCTGGGCGCGATTACGCTCCTGTATCTTACCGATTGGCCGCACCAAGCCAAGTGGCTGCCTGATGACGAACGCCAATGGATCACATCAGAGCTGGAGCGGGAAAAACGCG
>DASZEU010000557.1:0-11849 GCA_035940535.1 Candidatus Angelobacter sp. | reverse complement strand
GGATTGTTATCGCGAATGGCTGATTTGATCAGACCTTTGGCATCGGCTGGCGTAGCAGGCGCAACGACTTTCATCCCCGGCGTGTGAACAAAGTGCATCTCAGGATTCTGGGAATGGAAGGGGCCGCCATGCACGCCTCCTCCGGCCGGGCCGCGCAGCACCAGCGGAGCAGGAGCATTCCAACGATAGTGCGACTTGGCCACCATGTTGACGATTTGGTTGAAGGCGCAGCCGATAAAGTCCATGAACTGAAATTCGGCTACGGGCCGCATCCCGGTCAGCGAAGCGCCAAAAGCCGCGCCTACAATCGCGGACTCAGCAATCGGCGTGTCAATCACGCGCTGCGGACCGAACTGATGAATAAAACCATCGGTGACTTTAAACGCGCCGCCATAGACGCCAATATCTTCGCCAATACAAAAGACCGTGGGATCAGCTTCCATCTCTTCCCAGAGCCCTTGCCGGATTGCTTCGAGGTACGTTGCTTGTGCCATAGAAAACCACGCTGCTAGCTTCTAGCCACTAGCTAAACAAAATCCTTGAAAACATTTACCGCTGATGACGCTGATTCAACTGATCAACACTGATCGGATTGCGTCAGATCATGTATTCGTGTTAATGCGCGCAAATTCGTGGCTAAGAACTCTTGCTAGCAACCAGCAGCTAGCCGCTACTTGAAATGTATCGCCGCCTTGGTCTCTTTCAACTTGGCCGCGCTCCGCTTGTGTACTTTCGGTACGCCGTACTTAGGCTTGATCTCGTGGCAACTCTCGTCACAGTAGACGCCCTCGGCGGCGATGTGCGGCTCGGGCATGGGCGAGTTCACGGCAAAATCGCGTTCGGCTTCAAGCTCTTGTTCTACTTCGTCGATCAGCTTTTGCTTCTGCTCGGCGGTCAGCCAGTGCTTTCCTGAAAGAAACTTTTCGAAACGATCAATGGGATCACGCTTGCGCCAGAACTCGTGCATCTCTTTGGGCACGTAAGCGGCAGCATCGTGGATGGCGTGGCCCTTCATACGCATCATCTTGGCTTCGATCATGGTGGGGCCTTCGCCACGATGAGCGCGTTCCACCGCTTCGTAGGTGGCGTCATAGACCTGGCAGGCGTCGGTGCCATCAATGATCACCGCCGGCATTCCGTAGCCGATGGCGCGGTTGGCCAGATCTTTCACGTTGACCTGATATTCGGTAGGCGTGGAGTAGGCCCAAAGATTGCTTTCTACGACCAATACCAACCCCAGCTTGCGCACTGCTGCAAAGTTGATGCCCTCATAGCTCACGCCGGTAGACTGGCCTCCGTCGCCAATCCAGGTCAGGCAGGCGAGTTCCCGGCCTTGCAGGCGCGCGCCGAGGGAGACGCCAGCCATAACCGGAAGCAGGTCGCCCAGCATCGAAATCGGCGAAACCATATTGCGTTTTTCAATATCGCCGTAGTGCGAGGTCCCGTCTTTGCCCCGAGTAGGCGAGCCGGATTTGGCCATGTACTGCATCATGATGTCGCGGGCATGGAAGCCGCGCACCAGTTGCGCGCCCTGGTTTCGGATCATGGGGGCAAACCAATCGTCGGGACCGAGCGCATAGGCAGAGGCGCAGGAGCAGGCCTCCTGACCAAGGCCGAAGTACACGCCCCCTACAACCTTGCCTTGCTTGTACAGGTTTTCGAGAGCTTGCTCCATGCGGCGGTTGAGGAGCATCCAGCGATAGATTTCCAGATACTGTTCTTTCTTGAGGTACTTAGATTCGCGGATGGGAGGAACTGGAGTATCGAGCTGGCCCCGAATTTCGTAATGGACTTCCTCTCCGTCGCTTACCTCAACCACCTCGAACTCCGGCTGCTCCAGCCGCCAGTCAGGAATGCCGTATTGGTTGACTCTGAATGACGAGTCCTGGGCGCGGCCCTTTTCGTTGCCGCTGCCTCTTCCATTGGCGGAAACTGTGGTTTTGGATGAATGATCATTATGATTGGAAGTCTTGCCCGCCGTTATTTTCGCAGACACGGTTTTCGTAGACTTGGGTTTCGTAGCCATGAGACCAGTAACAGTTTATACCTTGGATGTATTTCTTTCGAGGGAGCCGAGTCTGCTTGCAGGATGGCAAGGGTTAATAGTACGTGTTCTAAGATATTATCTATCCTAACTGCTTACACCAAAAAGCTGTCTTCTTCTCCGGCCAGCCTGCGTAACTCGGCCGGGGCACGCAAGGGAGTGTCTTGGGGAGAAGAGAGCAGGGAATCCAGCGATTCCAGCCAGAGTGTTTGGGCTTCGAAGACTCGTCCAAAATTGCGCGAGACAAGCTCGGCTGCCTCTTCGAGTGTGGGCGTCTTGCCTTGTGATAGCTCCTGTTCGAGCGAGGTCACGGGCTTATCCGAAATACCGCAAGGAACGATCAGCTTGAAGTTATCCAAGTCGGTGCTTACATTCAGCGCGAAACCGTGGGAGGTGACAGCCCGCGAGATGTGGATGCCAATGGCTGCGATCTTGGCGGGCTTGTCCGCCTCCGTCCACACGCCGGTGAGGCCTTTGATGCGATGGGTAACCACGCCCAGGTCTCCACAACTGCGGATCAGCACTTCTTCGATTTTGCGGACAAACTCCACGGCGCCCATGCGCGGGGTAAATGCCCGCAGATCAAAAATGGGATAGCCCACCAGTTGTCCTGGCCCGTGAAAAGTGACATCGCCGCCACGGTTGGTCTCTATCAATTCAATCCCCTGGCTGGCCAGGAAGTCACGCGAGGCAACAATGTTTTGCAAGCCGGCATTGCGGCCCAGGGTGATGACCGGCGGGTGCTCCAGCAGCAAAAGCGTGTGGCTGATTCGCCCCTCTTTTACCAGCCCCACCAGGGTTTGCTGAAAGGCCAAGGCGGTTGAATAATCCAACCGGCCCAGATACACGACGTTGATGACCTGAAGCTGCATGACTCTATTGTATGGCAGCCGATTCGTGTTCATTTTTGAGTTTTCAGTTCAAATCGGTTGGCCCGCTCGAACTCTTCCCGTAAGGCCTGCGACCGAAGACTCTCGCGAATGTGGGCCAGACGCTGCTCCATGTTGCTGAGCGCGTGTTCAATGTTTCCAGTGTTGGTATGGGCAATGTCGCGCCACATGGAATAGGGACTGGAGGAGATGCGGGTCATCTCGCGAAGAGCACGTCCGCCAATGGCATGGACATCGGGATCGTCGCCAAACTCTTCGACCAGCGCCCCCGCCAGCGAGGTGGAGATCATCTGCGGCAGATGGCTAATCCACGCGCACAGATAATCTTGGCGCTCGGCCTCCATCCTGATGACCTTGGCCCCGATTTTCTCCAGCAACTCCCAATATGCTCGAAGTTTTCCGCCTTCGAGCTTCTGTTGAGGCTGGAGTGGAACCAACAACCACACAGCATTGCGAAACAACGAGGCCTCGGCCTGATGAATGCCACCATGCTCTTTCCCCGCCATGGGATGCCCGCCAAGAAAGCGCTCCGCTGCACGATCGCCGAAGACCGTCCGGGCTCGCTCCGTAATCTCCCTCTTGGTGCTGCCGGAATCGGTGATGAGAGCGTCGGGAGAGACAACAGGCCCGATTCGTTCAATGAGGTCGATGATGGCCCCCACAGGAGTGGCCAGAAAAACGAGATCGCTGCCTTTAACTGCTTCTGCCGGGTCTTCAATCGCCGCATCGATGGCCCTCATTTCAAGGGCCCGCTCCAGCACGCCCGGCCGGTCACACCCAATAACGCGGCTGCCCACTCCAGAGGCAGCAATGGCCAGACCGAAGGAGCCTCCAATAAGGCCGGTGCCGATGATGGTGATTTGTTTAAAGAACATTCCTCTAGGCCAGAGTGCGGCCTACCGCGGGGGCAATGATACGAAGCTCCGACATCAGCTTCACAAACTGCTCCGGATACAAGGATTGCGCGCCATCTGAAAGCGCCTTGTCGGGACAATTATGCACTTCCACTAACAAACCGTCAGCGCCGGCGGCAATGGCGGCGCGTCCCATGGGGGGCACTTTGTCGCGGCGTCCGGTTCCATGCGAAGGATCGGCAACCATGGGGAGATGCGACAATTTTTTCACGATGGGGATGGCTGAAATATCCATAGTGTTGCGGGTATAGGTTTCAAAAGTTCTGATCCCGCGCTCGCACAGAACCACCTCATAGTTGCCGCCCGCCATCAGGTATTCAGCGGAAAGCAATAGCTCTTCAATCGTGGCGGCTATGCCCCGCTTCAACAACACTGGCTTGCGGACCTTGCCGAGTTCGCGCAACAGGTTGAAGTTTTGCATGTTGCGAGCCCCGACCTGGAGCATGTCCACATACGGAAGCATCAACGGAATCTGCGCGATTTCCATGACTTCGCTTACCATGAGCAGACCAAACTTCTCGGCAGCGTCGCGCATTAGCTTCAAGGCGTCCTCACCCATTCCCTGAAAAGAGTAGGGGGAAGAACGCGGCTTGAAGGCCCCACCGCGGAGGAATTTTCCTCCGTTTTTGGAAACCGTTTCCGCTATGGCGAATATCTGCTGCTGCGATTCTATCGAGCAAGGGCCGGCCATGATCACGATCTCATCTCCGCCGATGCTGATGTTGTTGGCAAATCGGACCACGGTGCCCTCCGGGCGCCAACTACGAGCTACCAGCTTATAAGGCGAACTGACGCGATGAACCTCGCCCACTCCGGGAAGCACCTCGATATCCCGAATATCGAATTCATGGCGGGCTCCCACAGCCCCCAACACGGTCTGGCGCGCGCCAGTGGAGCGATGAACCTCAAAACCCATGTTAACCAGGCGCTCAATCACCTGCTGGATTTGTTCTTCGGATGCGATTTCCTGCATTGCTACGATCATGACTTTTTAGTCGTTCACTTCGATATCAAATTCGGTGCTGCCGCCGTTGGTAACTTTGGGCTGAATCTCGGTTTTTTGAATGTTTCGCATTACATCGATGATCCGTTCGAAAACGTGGCGCAGTTCGCCATCGGGCAAAGGGCCCTTATTGGCTTTACGCACGTTCTCAAATATCAACTTCTCTCTCGCGGGCTCATAAACAGGCAGGCTGGTGTTACGTTTCAATCTGCCTATCTCCTGAGCTGCTTTGGCCCGCTCATTGAGCAGATCCACCAAACGGAGATCCAAGTCATCTATCTTCTTACGCCAATCGGCAATATCCATAAGCTTTCACGGTTCCAGGCCAAAGTTTGCCACAATATCTTGGGGACTTAAATTAGCCGGATGCATTAATAATACCAACATATTCGGTGGAGCCGGGAATAAGGAACCGGCAACGCCGAAGCCCTCAGGGCTGGGGTTGGAATTGATAACTCATAATGTTTGTATACACGTTGTTGCGGCTTAGGTGAATCAGCCTTTTCGCTTCACCACCAGCACTCTTTGGACCGTCGTCCAACTGCCAAGAGTTGTGGCATGGGGAGCCACTTGCCTGGTTAAGCTGGCGGAGTCCACCAACAGTTGCTGAAGAGGATCGGGCGGTCCGGAATCGGCCGGCATTACGCGGATTGTGCCTTGCGTAAGCGGGCTTAGGTCGATTGGCCTGTAGCTGGCGAATACCTTGAGAATGTCAGTGACTCGTGAGCGTCCTTTAGGAATGAACGTGGTAAGTGTACGGACCAATGTTGAGCCAGGCGTCAGCACCTCGTGCGCTCCCTGCTCCGCAGGATAGACGACAGAAATGCTACCGTCGCTGGATAGGTCCAACATCGCGATGTAAAGGTCCTTCTCAGAGTTATTTTGTATGGTTGCGATTACGGTCTCGCCCTCAAAAACTCCCATATCGGGTTTGCCCACACGCACCATCGGATCGCGCGTTTGGCTTCCTTTGATCGTGAACTGCAAATCGATGCGGGAGCCTGCGTTGCGTATCGAAAGGACATTGAAATATTTGGCCCAGGAATTGATCTGCCCGACGACGTGGCTGACAATGGCGGAATTCGCAACATCAACCGGGGGCGAAAGGGTGCTTAGATCAGCAGCCAGGGCCTGAATCTTTCCCTGGACCTGTCTGAGTTGAATATGGCAAATTGCGGGGTCATTCACGACATCGATGTACTTTAAAGATTGCAGCGCGTCCCGAATCGACTGAAGAACCGGAGATGCTTCCAAGCGATCCAAATAAATCCGTATCTTCGCGCGTCCGTAACGATGCTCACGCTCCACGGCTCGAGAAGCCGGAAAGATCTTACCGCCGGAAATGATGTTTCCCTCGGAACTGAAGGGCCCGACCGTCGTCAATTGCGCCTCGGCGATCGGTTGCTCCGGCAGAGCAAACTTCTTAGAGCCAGGCGCATATACCTCATAGATCGAACCGATGGTCGCCCCTTCCACCTGCCCCACGAGCAGCGATACTCGATGGGCATCCAGCGGCGAGGCCCTTACATAGGACCGAGCCATACTGCCTGCATCTCCGAAGATGTGCTGGTCCGCTTCGGCTCCTTCCAGTTGCGGGTGCTGCTCAGGATAATTTGCGGTAACGTTGCCAATCACGCTGTCCATGACATCACGATAGGTGGCCCCTGCCTTGGCAGCCCGTAGTTGCTGCGCAAGGAAATAGGTCAAGACGCCATGTTCTTCACCTTCGCTGACATGTTCATAAGCACTTTCCTTGGAACTGGCCGCGGCGATGAACGCGTATCTCAGGGGAGCTGCGTCCTCAGCCTGTCCCATACCGCGCGTCGTTCCCACAGCATAGGAGGGGAGTGGAGGCGGCGTGCGCGTGTCCGGCGGAATAGAGCGCACTCGCGCACCACGGATCAGCGTTCCGGAGTGACAACTGTCCAGGATGAACGTCACGTTCGGGGTCTGCTGCACAAGTTGAAGCAGCAGAGGGTGCAGCTCAGCCCCGCTAATGTCAAAGACCGCACCTTGAGGATCACGGGAATCATAAGGAACGATGGTTTCATCGAGGCTGCTGATCTTCTTGCCCGTGCTGTCTTTCATTTGCGATCCGTGACCGCTGAATTGGAAGACGACAATGTCACCGCGCTTGGCTCTGGCGATCAGATGGTCGCGAATGGCGCTGATAATCGCAGCATGGGTCGCCTCTGCATTTTTCAGCACCAGAATATTTTCCCGGGAGAATTCGAATTTTGTGGTCAGCACCTGCAACATATCTTCCACATCGTTGACCGATCCTTCGAGTGGAGGAACTCGGTCAGGATACTTGTAGTCGTTGATGCCTACTAACACAGCCAGCTTGGTGGGTGCAGCGCCAGGCGACCCGGCCTGATCTGACGCTGACTCCTTGGGCAGGGAATGGCGCGCGGATTTCCCGATGGTCAGGGCCGTTCGCGAGGCTGGTACCACCAATGAAAGAAGCACTGCGATGATGGTTATCTGCCAGCACGGCTTTGCTTGCATCTTGGTGATCACGGGGTTAGCTGGGTTTCGCAGCCTTGGCCAGGAGTAATTTAAAATCCTCAAGCAGCAATCCTGACCACTTCGGGCCATTGTCGCTTTCCAGAAACTTGGGATTCTTGAGCCGGCCATCGTACATGAGCGCCTTATTGAGGGTTTTGAATGCGTCTTCTTCCCGATCGTGCTTGAACTGTGCGAGAGCAAGGCCCGCCAGCGCAAGAGGCGAAGCAGGGTCAAGCCGGACCGCCAACGTCCAATGATCCGTGGCAGGCTCGAGCTCTCCTTTTTGGTAGAGAAGATAACCGTATTCGCAATGTGCTTCTGCCAGATAGACATCAAGTTCGATGGCGCGTAGGAACTCGGTCTCCGCGGCTTTCAAGTCGTTGGCCCGAAAGCGCTCCAGGCCCAAATACACATGGGGCTCGGCCAGGCTGGGATCATCGGTGAGCGCTTCGCGGGCTTTGGCGGCAGCTTTTTCAATCTTGTATTCGGCGGCCGAACGGCGCGCCTCAATCAGCCGCGAGTGTGCCCGGTCTTTCTTTTTGGCAGCATCTTCCCCGTGGACGCCCGCAACGCTGGCGAGGAGAAACAGCCCGGCGAACGACATCCGAACAAACATTCTGCGCGCTGTCACTGTCCATAACCTCCAGCATCGAGCTGATTGCCAAATACTCCATGATTTGCGCTTTTGGACACGCCGCGCGTGATCACAAGCCCGCCCGCCAGACCAGAGAGGGCGGTAGGCGTTTGAGCGCCATTGGTTTCCTCGGCCACGTGCCGGCGCACGTAGTTGAAAAGCTCGCCCACAGAAAGCTGTTGATCACGGTTTACCACCGCCGCGCCACGCAGGCCCTGTAACAAGAAGAAAGTGAACACGCCGTGGCCGCCGCCCCATTGCGGGCCTTCGCGTGAGAATTCGCTGGTTCTGCTGGCAGTAATGATCGCACGATGTTTACCGTAGCCTAGATTAAGCCACCTTTGGTTGGTCATGTTCGGCTTGGTTTCCGCGATTCCCCCGCTGTGGCATGCATCGATGAGGCTGACCACATCGGCCTGGAGGGTGCGTTCGAAAGCGATTTGCAGGTCCCACATCGCTATGGCCGTGCCGCCAAGGTTGTGCGCATCCGTGTCGTAGGCGACCAGGTAATAGTTGTCAGGACGTTTGTTGAAGTCGTTGGTGCCATGACCCGCAAAATAGACGACTACCAAATCATCTGGTCCGGGCTTTGTGAGGAAATCGAAGAGCGCGGAATGGATCTGGGCGAAGGTGGCCTTCTCATTTTTCAGAAAAAGGAGATTTGCTGAAGGCACTGCGCCGCCATTCGGATCCAGCAGAAAATCTTTGATGCTCTCAGCGTCGCGATCGGCGAATTGAAGGCGTGGAATGTTGGAATCGTGGTAGCTGGAAATCCCAATCACGACCGCATAACGTGTTTTGGGCGCGTGTTTCCGTTGGATCACCGGAATTATCATTTCGCGGGTGTTGTGATGCGCATCGATGGCCGTTAGTTCGATGGAGTCCTGGGTGCTGGCCAGTTTTATTGGCACCTCGAAGCTGTATTGTTTATCGTTTGCAATTTGTACGCCGCGCGGGGCAGAAGAAGATGCATGAGTTCGCGCGGCCAGCCGAACAACTTCCCCTTGAACGCAAAGCACCAGGGGAGCAACTCCTCCCTCAAGGTAACCTTGGAGCTTCAGTTGATTCTGGTACTCAACCACTCCTTGCGGTTCCAAGAGATGGATTAAAGGCGGTTGTTCGCCGAGTTGGCTTCTGGTGACGGTCTGCTGAATGTCGCGAAGCGACTCCGGTTCGCCTTGGACATCCAAAAGAAAGGTCGCGTAATAAGGGCGCAGATAAATGGATTCAGTAATTACTTCGACGGAGTTCCGTCCGGCGTGCAACAGGAAGCCAGGCCGGAGGTACAGATCCAGATCGCACGAAATGGAGGACTCCGCAACGTGAGTCGACATGATCGTGCTGGCTGCTACACCGTTGATCAGCACCAGGATCTTGCCAGGAGGGATCTCCTGGGAACTTCGCGATACCTGTAACTCCAGCCGGCTGACAAAAGAGCTAGCGATTGGTGCAGCGGTATTCTCCTTCATTTCGAGCTTCAATTCCGGTACTTTCAGGAGAAAAATACCGGTTGCGGATGAGGCACGAGAGTTAGTAATCGTACTGGCAGCGAGCACCGTCGCCAATATCGCCATTGCGGTCTTCATGGTTATTGCCTGGGCTGTGTGGTCTCGGTTTTCTTCGTTTCCGGCCTACCAAGGTCAGAGGACAAGCCTACTGAAGTCTCGACTTGGCCTACATTGACAACCGGCGTCTGTGACCAAACGTTGTCACCCGTTAGAGATAGGTAGTCGTACAAAATATACATCCCAGGCGGTACGCGGCCCCCATTATTCAGCTTGTAAAGTTCGATATATGCCTTGATCTCTTTCTGTGCTTCGGGAAGCGCCGCCTGATCGTTCTGCTTCAACAGAGCAAGGGCGTGTTCCAAGTGCGGCAGTTCATAAGCATGGCGGCCTGCATCCAGGCGAATGGCCTGGATGAAATGGTTCTTTGCCTTTTCCTCGTCTGCGGGAGTACGTGCCGTGAGCTTGTAAATCCTGCCCAAGTAAATATGAGCGATTGGGTCGGTCGATCGCAAGGCGACGGACTCTTCCAGGTTTTGGCGCGCTTCATCGAATAAATCATAGTCGATCGCCAGTGCGCCGTTGTCTCGTTTAACCTCGCTCATGAGGAGCGCAAAGTTGGGTGATGTAGCTTGCAGACCACTTCCTGCCTTGCTGCGCTGCTCAAGGGCTGCCCGCAAAGCCCCGTTCAGAAGAGCCTGAAGGTTCTGCCGCCGCTCCATCAGGCTGCTTGCATGCCCATAGTGAAAGCCCATCCCCACTCGATCGTCGCGACGGATCGTATCTTCCAGAGCCACGAAGACTTTGGGAGCTTCACGAACATCAAAGTTATTCTCCAACACTTGGTGGGCGGCAAATTCGTCCGCCGCCGTCTCCTGGACGTTATTGAAATCAGTCTTTTTGACCTGATGCAAGCTGGCCACGATATTAGTCACAAGAGCGCTCACACGAAAACCCAGATCAGCACCGTAAAGTGCCCCGGCGACGCCGCCTTGCTTGGCCCCCAACGCTCCTGTTACACCCGCGGCCACCGCGCCCAGAATCATGCCTTTTTTTCGCGTTGACTTGACTTTCTCCACCTCAAGCAGCGCTTCTAGGACCTGGCCGCGAGCCTGCGCGTAGAAATGCCGCTGCTCAACGTGGCCTATTTCATGGGCAAGCACATAAGCGAGTTGCGCCTCATTGTCGATCATGGCGATCAAACCGGTGGTAACGTAAATGCTGCCCGTACTCATCGCCCATGAGTCGGGGCGCGGATCGTTTACGATACGAAATGCATAAAACTGGCTGCTGGTGCGCGGAACCAAACTCTGTCCAAGCTTAGCAACATAATCCTGGAGCCAAGGATTGGGATAATAGAAGGAGCAGGGCATCAAATTCAGGGAATGCGCCAACTCAACTTCTATGGCCCGGTCTTCTGTATAGATCGCTTCGATGATCATCTTGACTTCGGGCCGTTGAGCAAGCTCTTCCATCTTATTCTTTTCATCATCCGTAAACGTCACGTCGCGATGGCTGACATATCCTTCCAACTGCCTGTTGAGAGCTTCTTCCTGCTTCTTATCGTCCGTCGAGTAAGCGTTGATCAGCTTATCCCGGAGAGACGCAATCTTTTCCTCATGCTGAGCCGCGCGGTCCGGGCATGGTTGCTGAGAATTCCCCGACGCTGCCAGCAACAGTACTAGCCCAAAGACAGAGATCCAAGAAATTCGACAGTTCATTCTCATTGCTGCTCCTCCAAATATCGAGTCCAGCCTTTCGGCCCGCCGAAACATCCGGCAAAATGCGCGTTAACACCGGCAAAATCGTTGTCTTGTTTCATTAGTGACAAATTTACGAATTTGTTACACAGCCTGTCTGTTTTTTGGCTGGAATATTTAAACAAACGGTTCCGAGTAACAATTTTTGTGCAGACCATTAGAAAATTCAAAGCCCGATGGCTTGGGTGAACTTATTCTTGCTGAAATGACACCTTCTTGTGATAACTCCCCTGATTGTGAATGTACTTGATTACTGGTTGCAATGGCGTATCCCTCCTGCCAGTCAAAATCCTTTACGAACTGCTTCATCCACTTGGACGAAAATGCCTTCACCAGATAAACCGCAGAATAGTATCACCCGGGGTTTGGCTGAGCTTTGCCGCCTTGTACCCAGGCTTGGCAGCCTGGGCTGAGTTTCTACATTTCAGGATGACTGGCAGGTCATCGGTTGACCTCAAGGGTTGCCCTGAGTCCCCGATAGGGGACGTTTGAGAGTAGCCCAGCATGGTTCGGCGCGGTATTTTGCGCCGAACCCAATGCTGGGTTACATGGCAAACAAACATGAGTCCCGCAAGGGACGGTTGAATCATT
>DASZEU010000556.1:0-12196 GCA_035940535.1 Candidatus Angelobacter sp. | reverse complement strand
CTACAAGCACGATGATGATGCCGGGAATGCGCGCTGGCATGACCCTGGCAAGAAACTCGAAGGCCAAAGCGCCAAAGACGGCGACTGCCGGAAGCATCTGCAAACCATAGCGAACGTTGTAATAGCTATGGGGCCACCATTGTGGAAGGTAAACAGGTACACTGGCCCAGGCGATGCTCAAAACATAGAACGGCACGGGAATCCACAGCAGCAACGCGGGCCAATGCCTGCGGGAAAAGCATAAGGCAGCAAGCAAGGCCACGAAAGCAATGTTAAACAACAGGAATTCGAGACTACCTTCACTGATATTCAGCCGCGCAACCTTCAGAAAGTACATGGCTGCGGTTCGCGGATGGTCCAGACCAGGATAGACAGGCATGGAGCTAGCGTGGACGATGGCGCGAGTCGAATAAGGTCCCGTTGCGAACTCCAAAGCATTGTAGAAAGTTGCATAGTTATAGGCCAGCCACAGCCCCGCGGTAAGGCCAGTGAGCAAAAGAAAACTGATGAATGCTTTGCGAATCGGCGGAGCGAGTTGGCCCGTCCGCCACACCGTGAACACAACCGCCAAAGCCATGGCCGCAGCCAGGAACCAGCCATCGTAGCGCACCAACATGGCCCCGCAGAGCATAATAGCGCACCATTCGAGTGATCTGCGCCCGCGTTCCACATCGACTTTCACATACCGCACAAACTCGCAGAGATAGACGGCCGCCCAGATAAAGAAGGCTAGGTACAAGACTTCCGTCATGGCGGTTGTCTGCATGTAGATGAGGTTGGAATTTAGGGCGTAGATAAGTGAACCCATCCATGCCGCAGCCCGTGAGGCGTATCCGCGCAGCAGGCGGAAGATGCCCAAAGTTCCCGCAAGATATGCAACCATCGAAGGAATCGAAGCGCCCAAACCTGTGCGCCACATCCAGTCATTCGCAATAAAGGGGACGTCGACCAGATGGGGCAGAGGCAGCCAGACAGTACCCAGTTGGAAAATGCCCGGTGTTCTGGAATCAAAGACGCGCCGGGCAATATTGATGTGGGCTACAGCATCGCCATAAAGGAGAATTCCGCTGTGGCGAAAATAAAAAACAACCCCGACAAAGGAGATAAGAAAGGTGATTGTACCCAGCAGCCAATAGTCGCCGGACATATCTGTCACGTCGCGTCTTTTGGCGGCTAAAGCTTTTTTAGTAGTAGCGTTTTCCACGAACCGATATGCCTTCCGAGCGCCGGAGGCGCGCCAACAGCTCAGCCCAGGCTGGCCAAGCCTGGGTACAAAAGAGCAAACAAAAACAAGATCAAACCCCAGAGGGGTGACACTATTCTCTCGGATGAAGAATGAGTGGCACCCCTACGGGGTTGGAGAGGTCCGTGGTGAGCCCTCTTTACTCAGGCTTGGCAGCCCTGGGCCTGGAGTTTCTACATTTCAGGATGACTTGCAGGTCATCGGTTGGACCTCAAGGGTTGCCTGAGTCCCCGATAGGGGACGTTTGAGAGTAGCCCCAATACTGTTCAGTTAAGCTTTCCGTGAACCTTGTTGATTAACAGGTTCGTTCATGCTCTGAGGTCGCGACGTCGCGTAAGCTCTTGAACTTAATGGAGTTAACCGGTCGCGACCGAATTTCCGCGCTCGCGACTGGTGGCGACCGGACCGGCATAGCGTTCCCACGCATCCGATTTCAATGGCGTCAAAGCCCTGAAACGGTGTAGCCGGCGAGTCCTGATTCTGCAGATTATCCATAGTTGGTCTCCGTAGCTCGGTTTCCTGGTTTCCTGCAATTTCACTTTTTGTTCGCCATCATCATGATGCCAGCCGGTTGTCGCTGTGTCAAGCCACAAGATGTAGGGGGTCAGCCAGGGCATGGGCGTGACCCCCAGCCCCATCACGCACAAAAACCACGCGGAAGGCCAATACTGTTCCATTAAGCTTTCTGTGACCTGTTGATTAACTGGGCTAAGTTGTCCCGCCGCCTCCGGCGTTCGTGCTCGTCGCAGTTTGAAACTTTCCTTGAAATGCTGAACTCATTCGATATGCGTCAGCTCGCGGAAAATTTTGTAACGTTCCTCGATCTCTGGCCGCGTAAGTTTCAGCAAACGCGCTGGGCCGAAGTCTTCCACGGCAAACGAACCCATGACGCCGCCATAAAACATGGCGCGCTTGAAAACCTCGCGGGTCAGTTCACCCTGCGAGGCGATATAGCCCATAAAGCCTCCGGCAAAACAGTCGCCTGCTCCGGTGGGATCGATAACTTTCTCAATAGGCAGAGTTGGCGCCCGGAACGGATGCCGCCCGATGCCGAAGGCTCCGTCCTGAAAGAAGACGGTCGCGCCATATTCGCCGTGCTTGATCACCAGCGCCTTGGGGCCCATGGTTAGTACTTTCTGCGCAGCCCGCACCAGGCTGAAGTCCTGAGCGAGCATTTTGGCCTCGGTATCGTTGATGAGCAAGGCATCCACGACGCGCAGCATCTCGACGAGTTGCGGGCGGCTGCCGTTGATCCAATAGTTCATGGTGTCGCCGCCCACAAACTTCGCTCCATTCACCTGCTTTCGCACATTCACCTGAAGCACAGGATCAATATTCGCGAGAAATACGTAGTCCGTATTCCGGAGCTTTTCAGGAATTTGCGGATTAAAGTCGGCAAAGACCCCCAGTTGGGTATCGAGAGTCTTGGCTTCGTTCACGTTTTCTCCGTACTCTCCGGCCCAGAAAAAGCTCTTGCCTTTTGCGTGGGCAATGCCGCTGATATCAATGCCCCGGTTGAGAAAAAGTTTTTCTTCCTTGGCGGTAAAGTCTTCACCGACGACCGCGACAACGCGCACATCGGTGAAGAAGCTCGCAGCAAAGGAAAAATAGGTTCCAGCGCCGGCAAGCACGCGGTCCACGCTGCCGTAGGGAGTTTTGACTGAATCAAAAGCAACAGAGCCAACCACGAGCAGTGACACTTAGGCTTTTGCCTCCTGTCCTTTATTTAAATATTTATCGAGCAACAAATTAAGTTTTTGCCGAGTGGCCGCGGGAATTTTTGCCGGATCAGTCATAATGGCGTACTGCAAGGCTGCGCCGCATTTGCACTTGCGGTCTTTAGGCATGAGCGCCACCGCCTTCTTCACTACGCGGGCAGCATTGTCGGCGTTGGTGGTGAGGACCTTGATAACCTGCTCCACGCTGACTTCATCGTGACCGGCGTACCAGCAATCATAGTCGGTCACCATAGCCATTGTGGCGTAGCATATCTCGGCTTCCCGGGCGAGCTTGGCTTCTTGAAGATTGGTCATGCCGATCAGGTCGGCGCCCCAACTGCGATAGAGGTTCGATTCTGCGCGGGTGGAAAACTGCGGTCCTTCCATGCAAACGTAAGTCCCACCGAGTTTACCGGTTACGCCCACCTCTTTGCATGATTTGCTGATGACACAGGCGACCTCCTGGCATACAGGATCGCCAAAGCCTACGTGGGCAACTACGCCCTCGCCAAAAAATGTGGAGACGCGGTGAAACGTGCGGTCAATGAATTGATCAGGAATCACGAAGTCGGTAGGCTTGTGCTCTTCTTTCAACGAGCCCACAGCGGAGATCGAGAGGATCCGCTCCACACCAAGTTGCTTCAAGCCCAAAATGTTGGCGCGAAAATTCAATTCGCTGGGAAGAATACGGTGGCCCCGGCCATGGCGCGCCAGAAACGCTACTTTACGTCCTTCTAAGGTGCCCAGAATATAGGCGTCCGATGGGCTGCCAAAGGGAGTTTGCAGGTTGACTTCGTGAACTTCCGTAAGTCCGGGCATGGAATACAGACCACTGCCCCCGATAATGCCGATTTCCGCTTGCTGCAATGAAGTTCTCCTGAAGAATGCTGTAACGATGATTATAAATAAGGAGGTTAGCGGCGGACTACGATTCGCGCCTTCTGTTCGAATATCGATCTGGTTTTGCGTTTCTACATCCAGCTTTGCGGCGCTATGTCGCACTCTGTATAGATGAAGACAGCTCTCCCAAACCGCCTAAAGATTCTCATTTCGCAAGAGCCGCAGTCGCTTTCGAACCTTCCTGCACCTGCTTCTCCGCCGCCTGAATCAGCCGATCGGCGGTGGCATCGTCGAAGCTTTCCGTTACAACCAGCAGATCGCCGCGTTGTTCGAGAAAAATAGGTCCGTCGCTGCTCACGTACTTTTCCCGGCCAGGATTCGCCGATGATGTCTGGATATGGTCCAGCTTGCTGTAGCGCGAAGGCAAGGCCGAGGCATAGATGCGCGCAAATTCCTGGGCCACCTTATCACTTGACCACCGGGAGACATAGATCAGGCCGATATGGTCTGTTGAATTCGGGTTTGCGGGCTTGGCACTCTTGCGTCCGGCGGCGTAGTAGGCGCCGCCGCGCCATTCAGGAGACAGACGTTTGGCCGTCTCCTCGTCGGCATATTGTTTTAGCAGGATATCCACGTCAAGCTCGCCCACCGCTCCGGCATCGAATGGCTCAAAATCTTTCTTCAGGAAACCCATATCGGGCAGGAGTAGTACCGGCACGCGCCGTCCGGCTAGATATTCTTTCGGCTCAAGAATCTCGCGTGTGGTTTCCGGCATGTGCGAAAGGACGCCGGTAAAAGCCAGTTTTTTTCCGCCAGACATCAGCAGCTCCTGAATGAATTTCATCCCATAGCTGTAGGGAAAGACCAACTCTTCGCGCAGCAGAAGCGGTGCATTGTCGAAGAGAGGGCTGTCTCCCTTTGTGTTCATAGAGGACTGCATCATATCCACAAAATTGGGAGAGTCTTGCACAGTTCGTCCAGCGGGAGCGAGAATAAAGTCCACTAGCACGATCATCGCCTGCCCTTCCAGTACCGCGGTGCGGCAGGCCGATTCCTCGTCAATCTTGATCAACGCATTGGGATCTGCTGGCCCGCGCTTCTCGATCTCTTCCTCCTTTTTCATCATCTTGCCCAGATCAAAGCTCTGGTCCTGCAACGCATGAGTCAATTCATGGGCCATCACCGGCTTCTGCATGTCGATATCGACCCAATCCAGCAGATTGATGGATTTGGTCTTCTCGTCGTAGTAACCCTCAACCTGTTCGCCCAACAGCTTGATCATGAAGTTGTGCAGGTCAAAGGTGCGGGGCAGGAACCCAAATTTCTTGAGAACCAGCTCGGAACGCTCGAAGCGGATACGATCAATGTCATTTTTAAATTTTTCTTCAATGTATTTTTCGACCTGCTCCCGGCTCACCATGGCCTTCTTGACCGGCTGTTTCACGGGCAGCAGAGTAGACTTGCCGGCAAACTGGAGAATCTCGTCCACTGATTGGAAGAGTTCCTTGGTTTCTTCAGGAGTGATTTTGTGCTCCGGAACCTTTTCCTGCTGCTCAGCCTGCGGGGAGGGCTGCCGCTGCTGCTGAGAGGGTTTGTCGGGGCTGGTCTGGGCTGTAAGAACCGGAACCAGGAACAACAGAAGGATTGGTACAAAGAATGATTTTTTCATTTGAGAACGCAAATCAGGGCGTTAACGCCACTCAATAACAATAATGCATTGTGCAGGCAAGAGCTACTAGGGCGAGGCAGCCTTAGCCAGAGGATCGCATCTTACGCATTTGGGACACAAGACTCAAAGCGATTATCGGAGGATACGCCAATGCAAACAGCTCATGAACTTTTCCTGCATGAACTCTCTGACATGCTCGATGCCGAGCGCAAGCTGGTCGAGGCCCTGGGCGAGCAGGCCGAGGGAGCATCCAACCCTCAGTTACAGAAGGCTTTTCTAGCCCATCAGACCCAGACCCAAAAACAGGTGCAACGCTTGGAGCAGGTTTTCGAACAGATTGGTGACGAACCTGAAGAAACCGAATGCAAGGGACTGAAAGGTCTCCTGGAAGAAGTAGAAGCTTTTAAAGAAGAAGAACCCTCGGAAGACATTCTGGATGTGTTCAGCATCGGCGCAGCCAAGAAGGTGGAGAGCTATGAGATCAATGCTTACGAATTTCTAATCCGCCTGGCCACCGACATGGAGCATACCAAAGCAGTCCGGCTGCTTCAGCAGAACCTCAAGGAAGAGCAAGCCACCTGGAAGAAGCTCGACGGCCTAGCTAAAAAGATCAAGCCGGAGCGTACCGGCCATGAAGCTGAGGGCGAAGAGGAAGCAGCCTGAAAGTTTCAATGACGAGCAGGCCCCAGAAAACGGCTGGGGCCAGCTTTTAGGTTTTGCATTTGGTGTCCGGGGACCGTATCTTAGGTGCCTGGATATCACTCGTGAAACACTACAACCCTTTAAGATCTCCCGATCCCAAAGAATGGCTCGCGCTCGATGAAGCCGAGCGCATCGACTTGGTACGCAAGTATCACCGGCAAAAGAGTATCCGCCTGCCGAACCTCACAGCCCATGCCCTTTTTCACGTAATCATAGAAAATCAGCTTGCCTCGGGAAACAGTATTCCAGTAGAGCACACGCTACAGAGGCTTCTTTCAGAGGGCTTGGATCGTCGCGAAGCGATTTATGCGATCGGCTCCGTACTAGCTATAATAGCCATGAGAAAGGTAAAGCCATGCGTAGCGTAAATATTGCGGAATTGAAGAATAGCCTCAGCAAATATGTGACCTTTGCCAGGGAGGGGGAAGAAATAGTTATCCGCGATCGTAACCTCCCCGTAGCCAAGCTGGTTCCCTTTTCAACCGATGAGGCCAGCGATGAAGATCTATTGCTGGTGGCCGCAGGGCTAATGCGAATGCCACAGGAGCCTCTGAAGATAAGCGAGTTGCTGAAAATTCCGACAGGTACAGTGTCTTCCAATGCCGGTATACAAGCCCTTCTGGATGATCGCGAAGAAGGATTATGAGCAAAGCGCTGGCCTTTTGGGACGCAAGCGCCTTGGTTCCGTTGTGCGTTTATCAAACAGCAAGTGCGCAGGCCCATGCCTACATCCGCAAATTAGCTCCAATAGTGTGGTGGGGCAGCATGGTGGAGGTTCACAGCGCAATCTCGCGATTGAATCGCACTGGAGAATTGACGGACGTTGAAAAAAAGGGCGCTTTGGCACGGCTGACCAAGCTGAGTCGGGGATGGAGGGAGGTTCTCCCTGCTGATCAAGTCAGAAGTCTAGCGACCCAGTTACTAGACATCCATGAATTGAAGGCTGCTGACGCATTGCAACTTGCCGCAGCTCTCACTTGGTGTCGGCAACGTACTTCAAAAACAAACTTTGTCTGTGGCGATCAGAAGCTGTCTCAAGCCGCCAAAGCCAAAGGGTTTTTCGTTCTCCAGATAGGAGACTGAGCACATTTGTCTGCCATTACGGTTGATCGGGAGCATGAGCGCTCCTTGGGATTAACCTAATGATCAGAGTCGGATCACTTCCTGCCCATGATTCTTCTCTAACTCTCCGACATCCAATATGTTAGGCTTTTAATGGACAACTCTCAATCTGAAGGATCACCTGCTTGATCGGGAAATTAGCCGCCAAGGTTTTCGGCACCAGTAACGAACGCGAGATTAAGCGGATTCGCCCGCTCGTTGACCAGATCAACGCCCTTGAGCCGCAGATGCAGCAGCTTTCGGACGATCAACTCCGCGCCAAGACCAAGGAGTTTCAAGGGCGTATCCGGGAGCGGCTGCAAGGGATTGAGGATGAAACCGAGCGCCTGGAGACCCGCAAGCAAGTCCTGGAAGATCGCCTTCCGGAAGCATTTGCGGTGGCGCGCGAGGCCGGGCGGCGCGTGCTCAACATGCGCCACTTCGATGTCCAGTTGATCGGCGGCATTGTCCTGCATCGCGGCAACATCGCGGAAATGAAGACCGGTGAAGGGAAGACCCTGGTCGCTACCCTTCCGGTCTATCTGAATGCGCTCGCCGGAGAGGGCGTGCATGTAGTAACCGTCAACGACTATCTAGCCAAACGCGACTCCGAGTGGATGGGCAAGCTCTACCGCTTCCTGGGCCTGAGTGTGGGTGTCATTGTTCACGAGTTGGATGATGACGAGCGTCGCGAGGCCTACGCTGCGGATGTGACCTACGGCACGAACAACGAATTCGGCTTTGACTATCTGCGCGACAACATGAAATTCAGCGTGGCCGATTGTGTCCAGCGTGGCCACAACTACGCCATTGTGGATGAAGTTGACTCCATCCTGATTGACGAAGCTCGCACCCCGCTGATCATTAGCGGTTCGAGCGAAGAATCCACCGACAAATACGAACGTGTGGACCGCATCATTCCCAACCTGGAAAAAGGCGAAGAGATCGAGACTGCACCGGGCGAGCCCAAGATCTATACCGGCGATTTTGTTATCGACGAAAAGCACAAGACGACCACTATTACCGATCAGGGCTGGGAGAAAGTTGAACACCTGCTCGGTGTCGATAACATTGCCGACCAGGAAAACTGGGCGCTCAAGCACCACGTGGAGACCGCCGTTAAAGCCCATGCTGTGTATCGCCGCGACGTTGAGTATGTGGTCAAAGATGGCGAAGTCATTATCGTAGATGAGTTCACAGGGCGTATGATGCCCGGCCGCCGCTGGTCCGATGGACTGCACCAGGCGATTGAGGCCAAAGAGAAAGTCAAGATTGAGCGCGAGAATCAAACGCTGGCGACTGTCACCTTCCAGAACTACTTCCGCATGTATAAGAAGCTGGCGGGCATGACCGGCACCGCCGAGACCGAGGCGCCGGAATTTGAGAAGATTTACAAGTTGTCGGTGATTGTGATTCCTACGAATCAACAGATGCGAAGAGTCGAGCATGCCGACATCGTGTATCGTACCGAGAAAGAAAAATACTTCGCGGTTTCCGATGAAGTGCAGAAGATCAGCGCCGAAGGGCGTCCCATCCTGGTGGGTACGACCTCCATTGAAAAGTCTGAACGTCTCTCCGATTTGCTGAAGAGAAAAGGTGTGAAGCACGTGGTTTTGAACGCCAAATACCATGAGCGTGAAGCTGAAATCGTGGCCCAGGCGGGCCGTCTTGGAGCCGTGACCATCGCCACCAACATGGCAGGCCGAGGCACCGATATTCTGCTGGGCGGCAACGCGGAATTCATGGCCCGGCAGGAAGCTGTGAAAAAAGGAACTGCGCAGCCGTTGCGCGCAGCCGGGGGCGAAGTCGTGCTCCAGCAGGATAGCGCCCAGAACATCGTGTTCTATTACAACGGCACAGAATTCCAGTGTCCCACGCCGCAGTGGAATGAGATTTACAACAGATACAAAAAGGATACCGACGCCGAGCACGAGCAGGTCGTTAGCGTAGGCGGACTGCACATCCTGGGCACCGAGCGCCATGAGGCTCGCCGCATCGATAACCAGCTTCGCGGACGCGCCGGCCGCCAGGGCGATCCGGGTTCCTCCCGTTTCTTCCTGTCGCTGGAAGACGATCTGATGCGCATCTTTGCGCGCGCCTGGGTTTCTACGCTTCTGCAAAAGCTGGGCATGGAAGAGGGTGTGCCGATTGAATCACGCATGATCAGCCGCCGTATTGAGGCGGCGCAGAAAGCGGTTGAGGCGCAGCACTTCGAGTCCCGCAAACACGTGCTGGAATACGACGATGTAATGAACAAGCAGCGCGTGGCGGTCTACAGCTTACGTCGTCAACTGCTCGAAGGAGTAGACCAGAAAGAACTTATCCTCGATGATTACGTGGCCGGCATGGTCGGAGAGGCGCTTGACCGCTGCGCTCCCAAGAATGTGCATCCCGATCAATGGGACATTGACAGCTTAAATAAATATTTTCTCGATAACTTCGGACTTGATCTAAGAGCGCAGGGAATCGACCCTGCGCGGCTCAACCGGCAAGAGCTGGGAGATACGATCTTCGAGAAGCTGCGCGAGTTTTACGAAGCCAAAGAAAAACAGATTGGCAGCGACGGACTACGCTATCACGAACGCATGATCATGCTCAGCGTTCTCGATACCCAGTGGAAAGACCATCTTCTCAGCATGGACCACCTGAAAGAAGGTATCGGGTTGCGCGGATATGCCCAACGCGATCCGCTGGTGGAGTACAAGCGAGAATCCTTCGACATGTTTGAAGAGATGATGCAGCGCTTCCAGGAAGATACAGTGCGCTACCTCTTTCACATGCAGATTGTGGACGCTCCATCGCCTGCCGCAGCGCCGGCTCCCACTGGCGCCGATGGGAATGGCAGCCAGCCACCTGTTGCTCCAAGGCGCCGTGCAGCCACCTCGGTCGATGACATTGAAGCCCAATTCCAACGCCGCAAAAAACGCGAACTGGAAGAGGCGCGCATGGCCGGCGCCAGCCAAACCAGCGCACCCCAGACGGTCGTGCGCGGCTCCGCCAAGGTAGGACGCAACGATCCCTGCCCTTGCGGCTCAGGCAAAAAATATAAGAAATGCCACGGCACCGCTGGCTAAGATGCAGATAAGAATTGTATAGATCGGCAGTTTTGTAGTTTGTCGGGTACCAATCTCGGACCAGTGGGCAAATTACCCACTTACCAGATTTCCCAATTACCCAATTCTTTTAATTCTGCCTCACATCGACGGCTACCGCCTTCGGCGTTGAAAGATAGCCGGTGATCTGGTTCTTATTGTCTACCGAGTTAATGACGACTTCATACAGATTGTGGTCCCGCCCGGTATAGAACTGCAGCGGTTCGTTGATGCTTCGGTCTTTCTTCTCAATCTTCTTGTCGTCTGCCATCACGTAGAGCGTGAACTTGCTCTTTTTGGGATCAGCTTTCTTAAGCTCCAGGTTCACGGTGGCCACATGAGTAGGCTGTTTGCCCTTGGTAAGGGTAAATTCAAAGTAGTTCCGGTCGCCGCGGTGCTTCAGCAACTCCAGTTCATCGTGAGTGGTGGCAATCAGTTCACTGTGTTTATTCAGGTCCCCAATGGCATGTTCCAGCTTCGATTTCGTGCTTTCCAGGTCAGAGCGAGTTGAAGTAACGTCTTCCCTTACTTTGCCTACATCGCCTTTGACTCCAGTAACTTCGCCACTGATGGCTCCGATCTGTTGCTTTGTCTGCTCTTCCGAGGCCGCCTGAGCAGCCAACTTGGCCGCTGTTTCCTTCTCCTGGCGTTGCAGGTCAGCGGCTTTCCTCTTCAATTCCTGTTGCGTCATCCCAAGACGTTGCGCCAAGGCCGTGAGCGAAGCTTGGTTCTGGCTGTTGGATTCGGCGATCTTCTTGGCCACAACGTCCTGATTTGCCGCCTGCTTCCGCTCAAGATCATCGAAACGGCTATAAATGTGGACCATGAAGATGACGACAATGACAACGAAAATTCCTCCTATGGCCATGAGGATATTACGCACCATCGGGCTTCCACTACTCTCCGGCTGAGGTGTCTCAGGCATGAAATAACGCCCCCTGTGATTTACTTGAAAAGGTTTATTGTTCCAGCAGAACTGCTTCGCTGTCAATGGATTGCACAGCAGCTCTGGCAGCAATCATCAGTGACTAAGGTGCTATTTCTTTTTCTTGCGTCAAGATGCGCCAAAAGGCTATGAAATTGCATAGAAGTATATGACACTTTAGAATCTCAAACGTTCCTTCGTGAGTTTCCTTAGGTGAAACTCAAGGGTTTAACCACTTTCAGCCGCCAAGTTTTCTGAACATCTGGCTGGCAATCTACGAGCCAAGATTGGCACTTGAGTTCTTAAGCTAAGCACAGGGAGTCCATACAGAAGAAAATTAAGATCGGAAAGCAAATAGGAAATGAAATTCAAGCCACTTCTGTTCGTCGCTTTTATTGCCACTCTGATAAACAATCACAGCGTTGCGCAATCTGCCGTCGCGGGAATGCAGACTGCTCCGGCAACGCAGACCGCTCCGGTGGTCACGCAAAATGCTTCCGCGGTGCGCTTTGTGGCGCCACAGCCTGAGGAGAAGCTGCAGCAAGCAAACCAGAATACTGAGGCGCAGACGATCCAGCCCCGAATTTCATTGACCGCTCCAAGTGGAGATCCTGAAAATGGTCGTCCGGCTCAAAAGGGAAACTTGCCCGAGTCTGCCAGCACATTACCGCTGCTTACGGTAATTGGGGCTGGCGTGCTGATTGGAGGACTGTCTTCTGCACGCAAGACACGCCGTGCCAAAGTTCGTTAGCTCGGCGCAAGTACCGTGCATCGGCGTCTAGCATTTTGGGGGGGCGATCACAAGCCCGTCCTGGCTGGCCCTGGATTACCCAGTTGGCGACCCTGTTTCCAATGTCAAATATCTCTGTTCGGTTCTGCATCTAAGCTAATTATGGGCTACGCTCG
>DASZEU010000555.1:0-10316 GCA_035940535.1 Candidatus Angelobacter sp. | reverse complement strand
GAGCTTGAGCAATTCCAGCATCTGTCCGTCGCGGTTCTGCTCCACTACATAAACGCGGTCATGGCCCTTAACGAATTCGTGTACTTCTTTGCTGAATGGGAATCCGCGCAGACGGAGATAGTCCACCTCGATCTGGGCTTCGCGGCTCAACTGATCGCGGGTTTCGAGCATGGCCCAATGGGAGCTGCCGTATGCGATTACGCCTATCGGCGTCCCAGCGCCTTCGAGCACTGAGGCCGGCACAAAGGACCGGGCAGTTTCGAGCTTGCGCGCCAAGCGGTCAACGTTGCGCACGTAGTCGTCGGGGCGCTCGCTGTATTGCGCTTTTTCATTGTGGCCGCTGCCTCGGGTGAAATAGCCAGCTTGAGGATGATTGGTACCGGGCAGAGTGCGATAAGCGATGCCGTCTCCATCGACATCTTTGTATCGTCCAAAGCCGCCCAGGCGCTGAAGGTCTTCTTCGTTGAGAACCTTGCCCCGATGAATGGGTTTTTCCGGATAAGCAAAGGGATCCGCCATCCAGTTATTCATGCCCAAGTCCAGATCGGACATCACAAATACCGGCGTCTGGAATTTTTCGGCAAGCTCAAAGGCTTCTAGAGCGAAGCTGAAGCACTCTTCCACCGAAGCAGGAAATAACAGGATGTGCCGGGTGTCTCCATGCGAGAGGAATGCGCACTTGAGAACGTCGCCCTGCATGGTGCGTGTGGGCAGTCCGGTCGAAGGCCCGACCCGCTGGATATCGAAGATGACGGCAGGAACCTCGGCGTAGTAACCAAGGCCCACAAATTCCGCCATGAGCGAGATTCCCGGCCCAGAGGTGGAGGTCATGGAGCGCGCTCCTGCCCAGCCAGCCCCAATGACCATGCCGATCGCAGCCAGTTCATCTTCTGCCTGTACCACGGCGAAGGTCGCCTTGCCATCAAGCCCAACACGGTATTTCTTCAGATAGTCAATGAGTTGCTCCACCAGGGAACTAGAGGGAGTGATGGGATACCAGGTAACCACGGTCACGCCCGCAAACATACAGCCCAAAGCCGCGGCGGCGTTGCCGTCAACAATCAACTTGCCCTGGTTTTCGTTCATGCGCTCAATAGAAAATGGGCATTGTTGCTCGAAGGTCGCGCGGGTGTAGTCATATCCGGCGCGAATGGCCGCGGTATTCAGCTCAGCCGCTTTCTTCTTCTTCGCAAAATGCTTGACCAGAGCCTTTTCCGATTCCGCCAGATCGATTCCCAACAGGCAATCCACTACGCCGACATAGATCATGTTCTTGACCAAGCGGCGAAGTTTGGCATCGGGGCAAACTGGGGCTACCAGCTTGTCGAAGGGGACAGGATAAAAAACTACATCATCGCGGAGTCCCGAAAGTTTCAGCGGCTCGTCATAGACGCAGACGGACCCCGGGCGGATGGCCATGACATCTTCGCGCGCGGTCTCGGCGTTCATCGCAACCAGAAAATCAATCTCTTTCTTGCGGGCGATATAGCCCTGTTTACTGGCCCGGATGGTGTACCAGGTGGGCAGGCCGGCAATGTTGGAAGGGAAGAGGTTCTTGCCGGAAACCGGCACGCCCATTTGAAAAATACTGCGCAGCAATACGGTGTTCGCCGATTGCGATCCAGAGCCGTTTACGGTTGCTACCTGGATGCTGAAATCATTCACAATCCGGTGCTGGCTCGGACTGGATGCTTTACGATCTTCAAGAGTCAGGTCGAGAGTGGCCATGAAATGAATTTCCTATGGACTATGGTTGTCTTGTGAAATCAGTCGGAATCAAGCTCCATGAACTGATGAGTTTTCAAGATGAAACGTTAATATTCTAATTATAAAGCAGCGTTCCCGGCTTGGGGCGGTTGCAGCCACGGATTCACAGGAGCCGCGACTTTAATCAATATCTGCCATCTTTTCAAGAGCTTAACGATCCTTGAGGAATCGACCGATAAACTTTCTGCGACCTAAAATTTCCGAAAGCAGAACAAAATTCAAAAACATTAAAATCAGGTGAACAGCGTGCTAACGTAGAGTCCGACCATCGACTATTGCGGAAGCTTGCCCGCGCCACTGGCAAAGTGCCCGCCCAGGAAATGACTATGATCCTCGACGCCAAGGATGATTTCAAAAGACGCACGCTGAGCGCGCTTCCAACGCTTCTGGAAAAACTGGCCTACATCTGCTCGTTGCAAACCGATAGCGGCGACTACAGCCATTGGGGCATGAGCCGGGTTTTTGGACAGGAATCTGCCTGCCAAGCTATTCAATCTGCGCACGATGAAATGGCCAGCGCACTGATCAGCGTTCCCCTGAAGAATATTTACGAACAGTTCCTGACGGCCGTTGAAAGGCCAGAAAGTTCACAATTATTGAATCCGGAATCATTGACCTTGAAATCTCCGGCTAATGACGACGAACTTCTTTCGGCTCACCTAAAGTTAATTCAGAACTCGATTGCTTCTCTGGCTCTCGAGGAGGAAGCCGTTCGCCGAGTCGCATAGCCAGACCCACAACCTGTCCTATCACCTCGGCCTCCTGCGGATGCTTAAGGATTCGCGGGGCTACGGAAGAGAGGGGATGAGATTGGAGAATGATCTCCCCTTTGCGCAGTGAACACCAGGAACAAAGGTAGCCATCTCTGGTTTCAATAAAATAAATAGGACGCTCGAATTCCGATCTCCATTTGCCTTCCTGCACCCGATCCAGATCTTCATCGATTTGAACAAACGACCCTGGCAGGATCAGCGGATACATCGTCAAATCGTCCATGCCAATATAGGCGTAGGTATATTTGCGTTTGGCCAGCTCCTGCAGGTATTGGAGAGGCACTGCACCCCAATCCTCGATCATCCTTCCCATGTTGGTCGTCAAGTGTAGATTGAAGGCTGGATCCAGCTTTACCGGGACCATCGCCGAGCCTCGGCTGGTCACGATGTCCAAACGGTGGGTTTTGCCCGGCTGGCATATAGCAAAATCGGCAGCCGTAGAGCTCAGATCAACACCATACAGTTTGAGCAGTTCGGTAAAATCGGTGCGATAAATCACTGAAAGCACATAGATGCGGTAGATGCTGGGAACGACCCCTTTGGTTTCTATATCGGAAAGACGGCTGGGATTGATTACGAATTCTTCGATGCCCCGGGCCTGGGACAAAGCTGTGCTTGCGATCTCCACATCGCGCAGAGTCAGGCCAATCTGCTCCCGGACTTCGCGAAGCTTTCTGCCGGCTGATAGTACTGTATCCACCTGATATCCCAGCCCTGGTTCTGTTTTTAGAACAAACTCGATCTTGCTGTGTTCCAAGGGTCATGCAAAGCACCTGAAGACACAACCCCATGAAAACCCTATTTCAATGGTCCTTACAAAAAGGATAATGCTTGCGGGCGATCTGGGGGAAGATCGCATCTCCCGCCAAGAGACTTTTGCGCAAACAGCCGGCTCTGCTACCCCAAAGCTTCGAACTGGCTACCTATAGTAACAGGCGTAATGGATAGTGTCCGCAATCCCGTAACACTTTGGTAAGGGGTTTACGCTTTCGGTACCGGCCAAAAAAAACTGCCAAAACACCTGAAACCGAAAATGCCAGGGCAATGTTCCACCACGATGCTTATCTGCTGGATCTGCGTATTTGAGCGTTAGTTTAATTTGGGAAAGATGCCATCTGGGACTCAACATCGGCCTTTTGCAGAGCCGTAAGAGGCAACAAGGGCAGCCGAGGGGGGCCGCCGTAATAGCCGTTAAGGTCCATTGCGTATTTCACTGCGGGGATTCCCATTTCCGACACCACGCGCCGGGTCGCAGCCGCCATGCCCTCCTGCTTGGCTTGTGCCAGCGCCATATCGTTGTCCCGCCAGGCTGCGTAAATCTCAAAACATATCGTGGGAGCCGGAGCAGCAAAAGCCAAAACAGATCCGCTGGCTCCGGCCTGCAAAGAAGCCAACAAAGTATGGGCAGCGCCCACTAACACCTGAAAACCGACCTCTTTGCTTCGGGTTTTGATCTTGGGCGGCGCCGCTACCGAGATATTGCCGCTGCCGGCCAGTTCATCGGCGCTTACGAACTCGCTTTCGTGATTGCGCTTGCCCGAGGCATCGACCATGCGCGTGGTGACGGCCTGGAAGACCTCAGTAGCCGCCGCAGTGCGCCGGACATGACTCGTTGCCTTGACCATAGCCGCTACCTTTTCAACGTTTCCGCTCGACTCCTTGATTCCGATGATGTTGGAGTGGCTGGCAAGTTCAATAATCACTTCCAGAGGCAGATCGTAAGCCGTGAAAGGGGGCACAGTGTAAAGCAGGATCGGCAAAGGAGAACGATCGGCCACCATACGATAGAAAGCCAGCAAGGCTTCGGGTTTCATCTGCGGACGATAAAAGTGAGGAGTACGCACCAAAGCAACGTCATATTTGAGTTTGGCCGCATATTCGGTGAGCTTCAGGGTCTCGACGACGGACTCAGCGCCGGTGCCCGCAATCAGCACCTTTTCCGGCGCAGCCACCTCGGCTGAAACCCGCAGGACTTCGCGACGCTCTTCATCGCTCAGCATCACTGCTTCCCCGGTCGAGCCCAGAATTACCATGCCCGCAACCGGAGTGCGGGAATAGCGGTCGATGTTGTGCTCGATCTTCTTGTAGTAGACTGCGCCGTCCGCATAGAACGGGGTGGTTACTGCCGGAAAAATTCCCTGTAAGAGCATGGCCCATTCTAAAACACAAACGAAGACGCCGAAACATCAGGAAAATCGAAACAATTGTCAGAAAAACAAAAGCCCTGCAACATGCAGGGCTCTCGAGAAGAACCGGACAAAATTCTTTAGATCGCAACCGCCACAGGAGTCTCGCTCTGCGCCTGGAGAGAAGCCAGCCGCGCCACGGAGTCGCGCAACGACTCATATTTCGATGCTAGGCGGGCAGGGCTTAGTTGCAGTGAGGGAAAAGCAAACTCTGCGGCCAACTTGGCATAGGCCACCAGGCATTGCATGCGAATCTGGCTGGCAAGCTCAATGGCCTGGGCAGCCTCCTCAGCTACGCGAGGATCAGAACTCATGCGGATGGCTTCACTACGCCGTAAATCATTCGCGGCATTGTCAGACATTCGCGCAACATAGCCCCAACAGACACGAATCCGCTGGCGCTTGAGACGGAAGAACACGCTACGCGAAAGCTTAGTGCTAAGGAACTTCTCGTCATCCCGGTCCATCAGAACGCGAAAGGCTTTGACATCGACGGAGCGCTGGATCGCGTGACGCCTGCGGCTGCGCAATGCGAAAAAGATGGTCGCCAATGCGCAGAGGACGAAAACAATAATAACAATCGCTAGTGTCATTGGTAGATAAACTCCGATAAAGCCTGATTCCATTGCTCGAGCTGGCCATGATGCGGAGCCTCAGCGAGGCTGGCCGCTCTCTCACGAGCCAGAAGATATCCCGCCCACACCATCAAGCTGATACTGAAAGCGACCGCGCGAACCACGGAAAACGAACTGTTGAGCGCGGGTCCCCAGTAATTTCGCATGGTTATGCCAATCAACTCGATGGTTGTAAATATTCCCAGACCCAAAGCCATCCCAAACACACATTGTCGCCAATGCAACCCGAAGGCGGTAGAAAATAGAAACAAGAACATTAAAAGGCCGACTTCAATGATGCGCGTAGCTTCTTCTACGACCATGATTGCTGCAGCCACCTTGTCTCGCTCAGAGGCCGATTGCGCGTAAAGCACCACGCATCCCATCAAAATCAGCGCCATAATCGACCATTGAAAAACCAGCAGCGCGAGACGGCGCAACGCGGGATATGGCGTTAAAAGCTTGCCGAATACCTCGTACACTACCGCGAAACCCAGAATCACGCTCACACCTTCGTTGATCCAATACGCGTAAAAGTAGGTGATTGGCACGCCTCGAACGAGGTACATCACACAATTCAAAACCAGAGTGAGCGTGGCGTAGGCGCCGAAGAACGGGAACCTTCGCAACGATCCTTTCCCCAGCATCACAGCGATTAAACCGCTGTTCAATAACATCGACAAGATCCAAAGGGCTGAACTCAATGACATAATTCTTTAACTCTGCCCTCTAAGGATACCCCCGCAAGACTTGACCAACAAGTGCTTTCTAATGCCATCAACGCATAACTAAAGTTACTTCAGGTCAAAATGAAGGCTAGGGCATGTGCTAGGACCACAACTCGGAAATGGAGCCCCTCCATCAGGCGCCGCGGGGCCAGGTGCTGGCCGTGGCGGCGGGTGCGGTGGTTGCCCAGGTAGACCCAACTGTGTTGTCATGCCATTGCTGACTCCTGCAGCAGCGGGCATGCAAGCTGCACTAACAATCAGAAACACTGCGGACAAAAAGATCGATTTGGCGGCAACCTTTTTCATGGTGATTTGCTCCTCTCAAATTCACCCCCCTCACTTGCTTCGTTCTTCGGGTGTGAGTTTCCCAAAGGCTCGAGGATCCCCAACAAATTCTTACTATCGTGTTAATTTTCCAAAGTTGGAAAAAATTACCACGATCTGGCGTTAAATTGGCACGATCATACACCCAAATTGGAGATTTAGAACCAGAAAGATTAATAAATATTTAACTTTGAATTTTTGCCTTGCCCGACGCCCAGAAAGCCCCCTTATCGGGCCATTCGCCGACTGGTAAAAGCGGTAAGCTAAGGCCATTTACTGGTCCAATAACAAGCCGAATACTCCATGGTTGGAGAGAGTGCTTTAGACACTGGCAGTTTGGGTGCTTGGAGCCCGAGAGACCAGGCCAGCAGAGATAGTTTACTAAACCTGAACTAGCAATAAGATTCTCGTTTTGCAAATTAGAGAGAAGTTTTACCTTAAGATCACGGCTAATTTGGAACGGATTCTCAAGATGCGAAAAACAAGGCTTGGCAGTATATTTGGGGCTTTAATGCATTTGTTCGTCCAGAAAGATCTGACAATCGACGGGCTTATGAAGGTAAAAGGCTTTCCTAAGAGCTGCAAAATAGCTGACTTTACAAATGATTTTGGATGTCCTGCGGATTCGTGATTTCTTTGCCCCTGCCAGGCTCTTCGCGGCATTTTTCCCCAAGCGTCGCTCCTTGCGAACTTCTGAAAATAGGAATTTGATGCCATTGGTGCATTGTACGAATAGACCGTGCGATTTGTGGAATCAGGACATGCTTGCTCCGAAAAGTGAAATGCTCGCTTGCTACGCGTCTTCTGGAGAAGATTGCATTCTTAGGGTGCTCGCCGTAAGTCATTTCACGTAGCTTCAACTGTCAGGTAACTATCCCGACTCCCATTACTTTCGTTTCTTTAGAGACTGTCTGGGATTTGGTTATAATCGCGCCAATTGAATCCCAAAGTTTAGAGAGGTTTTCATGATTCTGCGTATTCGAACCGCACTTTGTGCCGTGGTGTGCGTTTTGGTTTTTGTGTCGCTCTCTGCGGCACAAAAGCCAATCATTTTCGCCCTCGCTGCCGACGGTCTCTCCGCCGCAGAGAGAGAGCCGCTGCAAGCGTATCTGACCAAGCAGATGGGGCGAGAAGTAAAGTTGATAATTCCCAACAACTACAATGAATATCTTGCTGGCTTCGCGGATGGCAGCATCGATTTTGCCATTCTGGGAGCGGTGAACTATGTCCGCGCCCATGCCAAGGAGGGCGTGATTCCGCTCGTCCACCGCTTCTCGGACATGGAAACCCATGCGGTGTTCATCACCAACAATACCTCCATCAACTCGCTACAAGATCTGAAGGGCAAGCAGTTCGCCTTTGGCGACATCTACTCCTCCAGTGGTCACGTCATCCCCGCACTGGAACTGAAGAAGGCGGGCATCAATCCGGAAACCGACATCAAGTTCCGATATACCGGCGCTCATCCCAATACAGCCAAGCTGGTGGAAGCTGGAGTGGTGGATGCTGGCTCTCTGGACGAGGGCATCTATAAATCCATGATTGATGGCGGCAAGCTTGATCGTTCCAAAGCCCGAGTCTTCCATACCTGTAACCCCTTTGTTGATTGGGTATTCGTGGCCCGAAAAGATGTGTCCGAGGCGGAACGGACAAGATTCTCCAAGGCGCTTGAGGCTTTGAAACAAGGGAAGGACGACCAGATCCTAAGGATCATCCGGGCCAAGGGGTTCGTATCGGCCAACGACCAGGAATATGGCACGATTCGGCAGATCGTCAGAGAACTGAAGTTGATGAACTAGACAAAAGGTGTTGAATTCAATCCAACCTCGATCCCCCCGCTGAACTGGGGGATCGAGTCCTGCAAGAAAAACTCTTCCCTAATTGATTTGTATTTCCGCTGGTTGGCCTGTCATATCGCGCTCAGATTTTCAGCGGTCAGCATGCGGGATTTGGACGCGCTCTTCACTTTGTGGGTTAAAATCATTACAGCACATTCGTTTTGTCGGGGCGTAGCGCAGCCTGGTAGCGCACCTGCCTTGGGCGCAGGGGGTCGTAGGTTCAAATCCTATCGCCCCGACCAATATCTTCAATCAGCCCAATCAGTTCAGAGAATTTTTTCGAGCACATGCTTTATTCGTCTACAGCCGTGTAGACGATTTTGAGGATGCAACGGCGCAATCGCATATTAAGAGCGAACTCTCCTTGTCGACTTCATTGATGTGGCTCATAGGGCTTTTCTCCCGTCGACTCAGATGCCTTCGGAGAATCAATTGTTTGCCCATCATCTGGACGCGCGAAAGCTGTGAATATGGCACGAGCGATTATCTCCAAAATTTTGAATGCTCCACCAAATATCGTGTCAAATATCTCATCAGCAAGGTTAAAAACCGCAATGCCAAACCTAATGGAGCTCAAAGCAAACCCGATCACCGCAGCCCAGATAATAAAAGTTGCTCCAGTATTGGATATGTGCTTCACATAAAACACATCCCACACCAATCTGGGCGGCTTTTTTCGAATCAGCTTGAGAGGTGGAAAGTCTTCAAATTTAAGCCAAACCTCATTCACTTCCCAAGGTGCCGGTGTATGGTCTACGTTAGTTATAAAAATGCTCTAAGAACCGGTTCGAAGGACTCCCACCCGGTAACGTGTTCATAGACAAAGTTTCGGTAATAAACACCCGCCAAAGCGTAATCAGGAAAATCCCACTGGCCACACCGGTGGCAGAGTGAATACTAACTTTCCGTTCTGGAGCGTCGCCGCCGTAAAGGCACGGTTCCCGAACTGTACCGCTGCAGCGACCGGCTCACCTTCGGTAAAGTTAAATGTCATCACGTTGCTTCAAGGCAAACTAGCGAAATATCCGGAGATGTCGAGCACCAAGTGCGTCGCGTTCGAGGCGAAAGCGCTGATATTGCCGTTGTTCGCCGGGACAATCGCCATGTTCGAGGTGACCGCGCCATCCACTGCATTCAACGTCGACACCAACGGCTGTGGGCTTCCCTGGGGCGACAACGTGAGGAAGCCGAGCGTGCCTTGTGGAACGACCGTGGCATTCAAGAGATACGATTGTGCTGACGCGGGAGCGTTGCATCCGGCGGCTGCAACGTTCAAATCGATCCCTGTGATCGGCGGAGCGCCGGCTGGGTTTCGGGTATCAAGCACGCGACAGGGTTTGATAGCGAAGAGCGAGAGTCCGTTGGCCGCGGGAGGAGCAAAGTAGCCGTTGACGTCGATCACCAGGTCCGAAGAGTTGGTGACAAACACATCGATACTTCCATTTGCGCCGGCGGGGACAATGGCAGCGTTAGCGGTCACGGTTCCCGTTGGTGCGTTCAACGTGGACACCAGGGGTTGTGATTGACCGGTTGGGAAAGTGGTGAGGAACCCGAGCGGTCCTTTGGGCACCGAAGTGTAATTCAAAGAATAAGCTTGTGCCATCACGGGCACATTGCACGGGCTCGACAGAAGCGGGAAGGTCCGGGAGGCATTCCCTACGAGAGAGGGCCCGCCCAATGGGCCTGTTGCACTGCGGGTATCCACCAGGCGGCAAGGAGCCACCGGGAAGAAGGCGAGGCCCTGCGGGTCTGTCGTCGGTGTGAAATATCCATTGATGTCGAGCACCAGCTCGGTGTCATTGGTAACGAAAGCACAAACGTCTCCATTCGTTCCGGCCGGCACGATGGTTGCTTCCGCCTTGATGCGGCCATCGGGTGAGTTCAACGTGGAGGCCAGAGGCAATGTCCCACCGCACGGGAACATCGTCAGGAATCCCAGCGGGCCGTGAGGCACAACTGTTACATTCAGCGAGAAGGCCTGGGCCATGGCAGGTATGTTACAGGCGCTGTTGGAAACGACAAATCCGCGAGTTGTGCCGCCGGGCAGGAACGGTCCGCCAAAGGCGCCGTTGGCATTGCGGGTATC
>DASZEU010000554.1:0-19626 GCA_035940535.1 Candidatus Angelobacter sp. | reverse complement strand
TGCGCGCGACTCTTGCGCGCACTCTCTCTCGTAAGTGCGGGGTATAGAACGAACAGGCCCTTATTCCTTACGCCGTAGGCTTGCGCGTAGCGGAGCGGAGCGCACTAATAAAAGCAGGGAGTTTCTGGAGAGGGCACGAGTTTACTCATGCCGAAACCATTGAAAAATACAGCTGGGCTAAAGCCTAATGTCACTTACTTTAGAACAAGAACACCCGCCATGCGTTTGATCTATACGAGCTGCGGCTTCGCGCGATGAGACGAGAGGATATCCTACATCCGGCGACCACTAGAACATCACAAGCGGATCAGCTTTGAAGAGGAATTCAAGAGATTATTGGTGCCTTACGGAATCCAGGAAGAATGATTCAGCCGTCCCGAACGGGACTCCGTTTATTTTGAATCGAACCCAGCATTGGATTCGGCGCCTGACCGCGCCGAATCATGCTGGGCTACTGTCAGACGTCCCCTTCGGGGACTTAACCCCGTAAAATCGTGAGTACATATATAGAAACTCCAGGGCACGAGTTCACTCGTGCCGTAAGCCGTTTAAAATCAACCGGGCTTCAGCCCCTGCAAACTCTCTTTCTCGGACGAATCACCGAAAGGACAGGAAACTACGACGATGCCAGAAAACAAAACTAAAGCGACCCAGGCAAGCGTCGCGGAGTTCATCGATGCAATTACAGACCAAACTAAGCGGGCAGACGCCAAGACGCTCGCCAAGCTGATGCAAAGCGCAACCGGCGAAAAACCGAAGATGTGGGGGCCATCGATCATCGGGTTCGGCAGCCTCCACTACGTCTACGACACCGGGCGCGAGGGTGATATGCCGCTGATCGGTTTCTCGCCGCGCAAGGCCGCAACGGTCCTCTACAGCACGACGGCATTCAACAGCGCCGAGGCGCTGCTCGCTAAGCTCGGCAAACACACCACAGGAAAAGGCTGCCTCTATATTAAGAAGCTTGCCGATGTGGACCAAAAGGTATTGGAAACCTTAATCACTCAATCCGTCGCCGCCAGGCGCACCAAATAGCCGAGTTGTCTTCGCGTGTATCAAAAGCGCAACGCTGATGAACGCTGATTTGAACTGATTGGCGCTGATGGGTGCTAGTCCGGCGCCAGCCGGACGAATGAAAATAGCCCGCCGTTTCAACGGCGGGAGAGATAGGCAGATAAGCCAAGTCCCCGTTCAGAGCCTGCCCTGAGGTGCAGCCGAAGGGGGACGACTGAAAATCGTCGCGGCCTGAGACGATTTCAGACATGTATTCTGATTTTGCCTTCCTTTGCGGCCCTTGGCGTCCTTAGCGGTAATTCCTGATTTGTCCTTAGCGCTTCGTCTGGATTTGTTGTTGGATAGGCGCTTATACCAACCGAAATGGTAAACTCATCCTTCAGGACCCCTTTAACATCCGGTGTATTGAAAATCTGGATCAGGAAAAGCGCTTGGCCACTAAAACCGAAACAACCGAAAAGACAAAGAAAGACAAGAAAAAATCGGACAAACCACGGGAAACCGCTTCCGAATCACTGGCCGGAATTGCTGCTGTGCTGGTTTCCGGACTCTATATCATTACTTTTATCGTCCAAGCGTTTGAGATTCCTTCGCGCTCCATGGTCAATACGCTTCAGGTTGGCGACCATGTTTTTGTAGACCGGCTCACGCCGGTCAACAGCTCCAAGATTTTAGGGCCGCTCATGCCCTATCGAGAAATTCATCGCGGCGACATCATTGTATTTATCTCTCCGGTGCAGCCCGGCTTGCATGTTGTGAAGCGGGTGATTGGGATACCGGGTGACAAGATTCACCTCCGCGATGGCGTGGTTAGCAGGAACGGTGTAGCCCTGAACGAACCTTACGTGGTCCACTCCGGCTCCTCTAACCGTTATGCCGACAATTTTCCATCTGTGCCCCCTGAATTTGGCAGCCAAGTGGCCCCAGAATGGCCGGCAGTAGTGAGCGCGCACAAACAGGGTGAGGATCTGGTTATTCCGCCCGACAACTATTTTGGCATGGGCGATAATCGCGATGACAGCCTCGATAGCCGTTACTGGGGCTTCATCCCTCGCGAAAACATCATTGGCCGCCCGCTCTTCATTTACTGGTCCTTTGACACACCCGAAGACCAATACCAGCACACCTCGATGGGTGAGAGAATTGGTTTTGTTTTTCATGTTGTGATCCACTTTTTCGATAAGACCCAGTGGCGGCGAATGTTTCACATGGTGCGCTGATGGCGGCTCCACCGCGCAAAAGAGTCTCGCGCAAGAAAATCATCCTTGCCGTATTGATTGCCATCGTCCTGGCTGTCGTTCTGCCTCCACAAATCAATGGCGCTCGCTTCAGCAAACGTCTGGCCTCTGCCCTGAGTCAGGCCCTGGGACGCCAGGTCAGGATTGGATCAATAAAGTTTCGCCTGCTGCCGCGCCCCGGATTTGATCTCTACGACTTCGAAGTCGTAGACGATCCCGCGTTCAACGCCGAGCCACTCTTGCTCTGCGGCCAGGTCACCGCCGACCTGCGGCTCACCTCATTGTGGAAGGGCCGCCTCGAAATAGCCAATCTGAAGCTGCACAACGCAACCGACAGAACTCCCCCTAGCCTGAACCTTGTCTATGCCGGCGGTCACTGGAACGTCGAGTCGCTCTTGAGCCGCGTTGAACAAGTGCCTTCCGCGCCTACCGCCAAGAGGAGCACCGAACAAAGGTCCCGCTTTCCTTATATCGAAGCCGATGCCGGACGCATCAACATAAAAATCGGCCCCGAAAAAAAACCTTATGCTCTTGTAAATACCGATTTTGCCTTCTGGCTGGCCGCAGAAGATCAATGGCACCTCCGGCTTGAAGGACGCCCGGTGCGCACCGATATGAATTTGAGCGATACCGGCACACTCAAAATGGAGGGTGACCTGCGGCGCGCGTCGAACCTGCATGATCTGCCGGTAAAGTTGCAAGTTACCTGGCAGGAAGCGCAATTAGGGCAGCTCTCCAGCCTGGTTTTGGGATACGACAAAGGATGGCGAGGCGGCCTGGATTTGAACTTGAAACTCGATGGCTCTCCCTCTGACCTGCATATAACCGCCGAAGCCGATTTACAGGACTTCCGTCGCTACGACATCACCCGGCGTGAAGCCCTGAGCACCACCACGCGCTGCCTGGGCCAATACGATTTGACCATCTTGCATTTTGACTGCAACACCCCTGTCCAAGGCGGAGCTCTTCGGCTTACCGGCGGCTTCGCGCCACAGGGAACCCATGATTACGATCTCTCGTTGGCGCTCAATCGAGTTCCGCTGGCGGCCCTGGTCATGCTGGCGCGTCATGCAAAACGCGGACTGCCCGATGATCTCACCGCCAGCGGCGAGGTCAACGCTGCCTTCGGCTTTCATTCCCATCAAGGTGCTCCTGTGGATTGGCACGGTACGGGGATGACCTCGAATTTCTTGCTGGCATCGTCATTGGCGTCGAAGCCCATCCCGGTGAGCGCCATTCGCTTCCATATAGGCGCAATGGAAATGGAAAAGAACTCCGTCGTGCTGCCAGCCATAGTCTCGCGAAGAGTGCATCTTCCGCCAAAAAAATCTGCGCATCTCCCGCCGCCAGGATCAATCAGCGTTGATCCGTTTTCCATTCAGTTGGGAACCGCATCCCCAGTGCAGGCGAATGTTGCGCTTAGCAGTCAAGGCTATTCCATTGCGCTCAAGGGCCTTGCTCCGCTCGATCGCCTGTTGGAACTTGGCAAAATTACTGGATATCCATCTCGCATCGCCGACACAACCGGAACTGCGGATCTCGATCTGACGGCAAGCGAGGCTTGGGATACGACTGGCTCTGCCAAACTCATCGGCTCAACCCATCTTGCCAATGTCAAAGCCAAGGTTCCCGGAATTCAGGAGCCACTGCTGCTTTCCGCCGCGGACGTGCAGTTTACCGAGACCGAAGTGGTGTTGAGCCACATTGCCGCCCAGTTTGAACATTCCACCGTTGGGTTTGGTGGTTCGGTCAGCAAAGCTGTCGCCTGTGGGAACGAACCTTCCTGCACGCTGCAATTCGATCTGCATGCGCCCGCCCTTGGCACTGCCGATGTCGCAGAGATCTTCGGTTTGAACCATAGCAAATGGAACCTGCCCTTTCTTTCCGGCCCCGGCATAGGCCAGTTTCCTGATTTCCGCGCGTCAGGCACGCTGAGTTTGGGAACGCTCAAACTTGTTCAGCTTCCAGTAGAGAAATTTGTGGCGCACCTGGAATTAGAGGGCCATGCGCTCGCGATCAGCCGCATCAATGGCAAGGTTAGCGGCGGTAATGCCCAGGGTGAATGGCGCATCGATTGGAGTTCCACTCCTATCCGCTATAGCGGGACCGGGCTGCTGGCGGAGGTGGCTTCTGATCACCTTCTGCTCTCACCGGCCGCCGAAGCGCTTTTGGCCTCGTGGATCAGCGGCAAGACCAGTCTCAAGTATTCCGTGAACTTCACGGGACAGAGCACTAAAGATATGCTGGCCAGCATCAAGGGTGAAGGTGATTTAGTGGTGCTCAATGGGGTTTCACGGGCATTAGCATTGAACATCACCAAGCCCATGATTTTTCAAAGCCTGGTGGGAAAACTCGAACTTGACCATGAGTTGCTGAAGATACGTTCAAGCAAACTTAAATCAGAGAACCGCATCTATGATCTAAGTGGGGTAATTTCCCTATCCGATCAACAAGCCAAACTCAAAATGAGCGGCAATGCCAGCCAATGGGAGGTTACCGGCAGTCTCGATAAAGCTGTTGGCGTGTCTCCCGAAAAAACAGCTTCGCAGGCTACGACTCAGGGAGCCGCCGGCCTCATTCCATGAAAATCATCCTGGTCACAATCTTTCTTTTGCTTGGCAGCATATCCTTTGCCGCTCAAGAACCAAGTACGCCTGCCAGGCATCGTCTCGCAGACAGTCTGCAAGGCAAGTTGGACCACATACGAGCCAATGGCGAAAAAGCCCACCCGGACCAGACTCCGACTTTGATGACGGAAGATGAGATCAACGACTACTTGGCCTCTGGACGGGTGAAGCTCCCTCAAGGCGTTAAGAAAGTCACCCTCGAAGGACATTCAGGCATGATCACCGGTCTGGCGACGATTGACTTCGATGAGATCCGTGCCGGCCAACATTCTTCGAATCCCCTACTGTCACTCTTCAATGGTACCCACAATGTACGCGTCGAGGCCGACGCCGCAGGAGCCAACAGCACGGCCAAAGTCCATGTCCGCAATGTAAGCATCGATGGCATCGATGTGCCGCGCATCGCGCTCGAATACTTCATCAACAAATATATTGCCCCGAAATATCCGAACATTGGCATCGATTCCACCTTCGCCCTGACCAACAAGATCGATATCGCCATAATTGGCTATCACAAGCTCACGGTGACCCAGAAATAATTGCCGTTTGAAAGTTCTAATCATCGGTTATATGCTGTGCAGACAAAATGTGTTGCCCTTCCCTCGCGATGCCAAATACTGGGGCCATGCATTTTCCCAGAATCCAGGTAGGTCGTAAGCAAATCGCCGTTTCATCTATTTCGAACTATCGGTGTGTCTTTGAGGACGAACGTCGTCGATTTGCCGTGAAACAAGGAGAGCAGCATGATGGAGACCTGGAAACAATGGGAAGGCCAGACTGTTGTCAGCCGCGACGACGAAAGCATTCACTTTCAGCTAAACGAATACTTGGGGGGCACGTCATTCGGTCCAGTGTTCCTCACGGATCTGGAAACGGAGCCTGGGAAAGTTGCTGTCAAACTACGTGTCACGCATCCGGCGAGCCACGATGCCCAGATCGCCCGGTGGCGCCGCGCCGCAAAGCTGTCTCATCCGCACCTGCTCCGCCTTTCTCACACGGGACGCTGCCGGATGGATAGCTCCGAGGTGCTCTTTTCCATAATGGAGTTTGCCGAAGAAGATTTGTCGCAAATCCTTCCGGAGCGCCCACTCACCGATTCGGAAACAAGCGACGTGCTCAAGTCCAGCCTTGAGGCCCTTGCCTACCTGCATAGCAACGGGTTTGTTCATGGCCGTCTGAAACCCGCAAACATCATGGCCGTCAAAGATCAATTAAAGCTCGCGAGCGACGGACTCTACCTTGCCGGTGATCAGGTCTCTGTTCAAGATCGCAGCCCATATCACCCGCCAGAAATACACGAAGAGGCAAAAGCCGCAGGAATTTCCCCTGCTGCGGATGTCTGGTCTCTGGGCATGACCTTGGCCGAGATACTAACCCAGCACCGACCCTCTTGGCAGCAGGAAGATCAACGGGAGCCCGTTCTTCCGAATGGCCTGCCCGAGCCTTTCTTGGAAATTATTCGCAACTGCCTGCGCCGCGACCCACAGCAACGATGGACAATTGACCAGATCGCCGCCCGCCTTTACCCGCCATTGCAAGCGTCTATAGAACCTATTGCAGTTCGGCAAGAAGCGGCCCAAACCAAAGGCTCCAAAAGATGGCTCTACCTGGTTCCCATTACTGCCACCGCATTTGCCGCCGCTTTCGTTGCTGGTTCAGGAATCCTGCATCGCCAGCAGCCTGCGCCAGTCCAGCCGCAGGTGCAGGAAGCCGGGACGGTGACCACATCGCAATCGATTCCTGATGGCGATAGGGTTCAAAAACCTTCACACGCTACGCCCATCGCAAATGATAGTAGCAACAATCAACCCAGTCCTAAGATCGTAGAAGCATCGCTACCCTCCTCGCGCGCAACTGAGGCGAACGTGACACCGGCCAGTAATTCAAAAGTTGATGGCATTGTTCAACAAGTCTTGCCAGAAGTGCCCCAGAAAGCCAGAGACACCATCGAGGGGAAAGTTAAAGTCAAAGTAAGAGTTCACGTGGATGCGCCCGGAGAGGTAACAGAAGCCGAACTCGATGCACCCAGCAAAAGTACATACTTTAATCGTTTGGCCCTGGAGGCCGCCCAACGCTGGAAATTTACGCCCGCACCCTCAGGCACCGAGGATGCCTCGCGGGAATGGCTGCTCCGCTTTGAATTTGGCAATACCGAGACTAAAGTGTTCCCAACCCAAGCATCTCGCAATGCGCACTGATTTGCCCAAAGACTCCAAACTCGTTCGCGAGCTTTCCCTGCTGGATTCCATTCTGCTTTTGGCAAGTGGAATTATTGGCTCGGGCATTTTTCTAACCGCCAAAGATATTGCCGGCAACACGCGTTCCCCGTTGCTCTTCCTCTCTATATGGGTCATTGGCGGGGTGATTACCATGCTGGCCTGCTTCGCTTTTGCCGAGATGGGCGCCATGTTTCCCGAAGCCGGTGGACAGTACATCTACCTGCGCGAGGCTTATGGCGAATTTGTAGCATTTCTCTACGGCTGGATGATCTTTACTGTGAGTGTTGGCGGGACCATTGCAGCCTTAGGGGCTGGCTTTTCGCTTTACATTGGCAAAGTCTTTCCTGGGCTGGCCGTGGATCAGGCAGTCTGGACCGTGGGCCATTTCACGCTCACTCGCGGGCACCTGGTTGCACTCTCTGCCATCACGATCCAGACCTTGGTCAATATTTATGGCGTCCGCCGAGGCGCGATCCTCCAGAACGTTGCCACCTGGGCCAAATTCGCTGCCATCGGAGCTTTTGTCGTCCTCGGCTTGGCGTTCGGCAAGGGTTCTTGGAGCCATTACCATACATCGCTGCCGCCGTCTGCGGACACTCCATCTCTCATGACCGGTATAGGCGTGGCCTTGATTGCCGTTTTCTGGGCCTACGATGGTTGGGTCTACATCACCTGGGTGGCGGGAGAGATCAAAAACCCACAACGGACGCTTCCCCGCTCGCTCATCTCCGGCATCACCATCGTTGGAATTGTCTATCTTGTGATTAGCGCCGTTTATCTCTATGCGCTTCCGATGGCCACCATTGCCTCCGACGAAACTGTAGCGCAAACCGCGGCCGTTTCCTTGTTCTCTACCGGAGTGGCCCGCTGGCTGGCCCTGATGATTGCCGTCTCGTGTTTTGGCGCAATGTCTACCGGCATCATGACAGGCGCGCGCGTTTATTATGCGATGGCTGAAGATGGCGTCTTTTTTCGTGCCTTTGCCCGGGTGAGCCCGCGCTGGCACACACCTGTTTTTAGCCTGGTGTTGCAGGGAATTTGGGCCTGTGCGCTTGCGCTGAGCGGACGATACGATGAACTATTCACCTACGTGATGTTCATGATGGTGCTCAGTTATGTCCTGACGGTAGCCGCCTTGTTTGTGCTGCGCTACAAGATGCCCAATGCGCCTCGCCCCTACCGCTGTACAGGATATCCTTGGCTTCCTGGATTGTACGTAGTCCTCGGAAGCATCTGGGCCGTGATTGCCGCATGGGAAAAGAAGAAAGAAACCAGAATCGGCGCGTTGATCGTACTTTTGGGCATACCATTTTATTTTTATTGGAGAATGCAAAAACGAAAAGCTAGTGGCCGGTCTTCCACGCCATAAGCTTTACATCATGTCCAACAAAGAACCATCCGCCGGAGAGCGTGACTATGCAATTCCAAAACTTTGAGCTTGAACACTTCCAGTCCCAATTTGAACGCACCGTAGACTACAACCTCGCCGATAGCTCGGTCCAATGCACCAACGTTCGCGAGTTGTTGCAGGCGGGTGAATTTGACCAGCTTTTGGATACCGGCCTCTTCTACCCGGAGGTCAACGGCGCCGCGCTCTTGCGCCAACGTATTGCCGCGCTGTACCCGCAGGCTGACGCCAGCAACATCCTCGTGACGGTGGGTGCTGCTCAGGCAAACAGCATGGTGTGCAGTACGCTGCTGGAACCTGGCGATGAAGTCATTGTGATCTCCCCTGGCTATCGTCAGGTATGGGGCTTGGCTATGAACCTGGGTTGCCGTGTCAAGGAGTTGCACCTGCGTCCTGAAGATGGCTGGAAATTGCGCTTGGACCAACTCGACGCATTGGCTGGACCCAGGACAAAGCTGATTGCTGTGGTCAATCCCAACAATCCCACGGGAACGATTTTGTCCCAAGAAGAGATGCAGCATATTGTCCAGACATGTAAAAAGACCGGCGCTTGGCTGCACGCCGATGAAGTCTATCGGGGCACCGAGATGAACCAGAATGAAACTCCAACCTTTTGGACACAATATGACAAGGTGGTCTGCACCAACAGCTTGTCCAAAGCTTATGGTTTGGCCGGCTTGCGCATCGGATGGATCATCGCTTCGCCCGAACTGATTGAAGCTCTATGGCGGCGGCATGAATATGCCGTGATTGCTGCCAGCGGCCCCAGCATGAAGCTCGCAGAAATTGCCTTGCAGAGTGATCGACGACATAGACTACTCGAGCGCCAGAAAAAGCTATCGCGCGCCGGACATGGACTGCTGGCGGACTGGATTCGACAGCAAAATGGGCTATTCTCCGTGACCAAGGCTGCGGCCACCTCTATAGCTTTCGTGCAATACCATTTCGATATGCCTTCAATTGAACTGGCCAACCATATCCGCAGAAAAGCATCCGTGCTGGTAGCCCCCGGCGCCTATCTTGGAACAGAAAACCACCTGCGCATCACAGTTGGATATCAGCCTGAAAAAGTCGAAACCGCACTCAGCAGAATTGCGAAGGCGGTTTCCGAATTGAACCACCTTGCCGTTGCCAGCCGGGATTATTCATGAAAATCGGCACGAGGCAATGAAAACCGGGCGCCCCATCCTTCGCGTTTTTTGCGAAGGGTGGGTAGGGGAGAAAAACTAGATGCCGCAAAAAGAATTGGCGAACCACCGCAATTCAGTGCTGGTGGAACGAGATCGAAATGTAACCATCGTCACCATCAATCGTCCTCAAGCCAGGAATGCCGTCGATTTCGCCACAGCCCATACCTTGGCTGAAGTTTTTCAGGAGTTTGATCGAGATGAAACGCTCGATGCCGCCATCCTGACCGGTGCGCAAGGAACATTTTGCGCCGGCGCAGATTTGCGCGAAGTTGCCGCAGGCACCCGCCCGCCCGTGAACGTAGAGGACCACGCGCCCATGGGGCCAACCTGGATGCTGCTGAGCAAACCCGTACTGGCTGCCGTTGAAGGACACGCAGTCGCCGGAGGTCTGGAACTCGCGCTGTGGTGCGACCTGCGGATCGCCGCGCGCAACGCCGTATTTGGCGTCTTCTGCCGGCGCTGGGGCGTTCCTCTCATTGATATGGGAACCGTCCGCCTCCCACGTCTGATTGGCCAAAGCCACGCTCTAGATCTCATTCTCACAGGTCGTGGTGTCTCCGGCGACGAAGCGTTGCGCATGGGATTGGCCAACCGCCTGGTAGAACCCGGCAAAGCATTGGAGTCTGCGCTGGAGCTTGCTCATTCTTTGACGGCGTTCCCGCAAGGCTGCCTTCGCGCCGACCGGCTATCGGCCTACGAACAGTGGTCATTACCATTAGACCAAGCCAGACGCAACGAACTCCGTAGAGGCCTGGCCGTCCTCGCCTCCGGCGAATCCACTGCCGGCGCGGCCCGCTTCTCCGCAGGCGCAGGAAGACATGGCTCCTTTGCCGATGCTACCAACGAAAAGTAACTACAACCCAGGGCAGCCATCAGCAAAAGCAACCACAGAGGCCACAGCGTGGCAGAGCCACAACCAAAGACCAAAACCCACCACGGAGGCGCGGAGACACGGAGAAGACTTGGAAAATCAGGAGAGAGAAATCATCGAAGGCAGGTTCACGAACGAACAAAAAGTGATGGAGCAGTATGAACAGATAACAAACTGAAAACAATGGGTTCGAGATGCGCAGCAAAAAATTTGCGCAAAAAACGAAGAAATTTGGGATTAGTACTACGGAGGAACACAGAGGAAATTCCGTGGCCGCTGTGATTGCTCTTCTTCGTGGTCCTTCGTGACCGGAGCCGTGCCGGCAAGAGTTCAATCCTTGATGCGCTAGAATAAAAGCAAAGACTGGAGTTACCCATGGCCCAACTGATGAGAACTTCAAATCCGGCTCTAAATGACGACATTTTCAGAAACGAGCGCGCGGCCTTTGGTGAGGCCATGACAGTGCAGGGCACGGTCAATAAGACCGGAGTACTTCTGCTCTGCGTTATCGCTTCCGCCGCCTGGACGTGGAATCGCTTCCTGAACGATCCAATGCAAGCCACTCCCTTGATATTCGTGGGAGCTATAGGCGGGTTGATCGTTGCTTTTGCCACAGTTTTCAAGAAGTCGTGGGCTCCGGTAACTGCCCCTGTCTATGCCCTGCTGGAGGGGTTGGTGCTCGGAGGGATCTCCGTATTAATCAATCTGCGTTATCCCGGAATCGCGATCCAAGCCGTAGCCCTGACCTTTGGCACTCTTCTGGCGCTCCTAATTGCTTACCGCTCCGGTGTGATTCGGGTGACCGACAAATTCCGCATGGGCGTGATGGCAGCTACGGGTGGCATTGCCCTTTTTTATTTATTTACGATGATCGCAGGTTTCTTCGGGCTCCACTTTGATTCCATTTTTGGATCGGGTCTTATCGGGATTGGTTTCAGTGTCATCGTAGTCATCGTTGCAGCCTTGAATCTGGTTCTTGACTTTGACTTCATCGAGAGCGGCGCTCGGTATGGCGCTCCGAAGTATATGGAGTGGTATTCGGCGTTTGGCCTGATGGTCACGCTTATATGGCTCTACATGGAGATCTTGCGCCTGCTGGCAAAACTCCGCAGTAACCGCGACTGAACTGGAAACACGAGACTCAACCATGCACCAGGCCCGTGATATAAGCGAGCACGAGCGTACATTGCTTGCACTGCGAGAAGGGCAGGAACGGCTGAATGCGGCACTCGAGGCCTCCCGGACCGGCACCTTCTCTTGGAACCTGCAAACCGGTGTTTCCCATTTGGATGAGAACCTGGTCCGCCTCTTCGGCATGGCCCCTACTCAAACGCAAACCACCGTAGAAGGGTTCCTCCCCTTGGTGCATCCGGAAGACCGGCAGGCTCTGCTGACCAACACCCAGCGCTCCCTCAACGAGGGCGCTGATTTTGAAATGGAATTCCGGGTCGTGTGGCCTGACCAAAGCGTCCATTGGTTCTATTCGAGAGGCAAAACTTCATTCGATCAAGCAGGCCGTCCGGACTCCATGATCGGCGCATGTGTGGACATCACGGAACGCCGGAGACTGGTGGAGAGCGAAGCTCTGGCGCTCGATAAAGCCCGCGAGGAAAACCGGTTTCGCAGACTCCTGGAGGCCGCCCCAGACGCCATATTGGAAGTGGACGCTCAAGGCCAGATTGTGCTGATGAACCAAGTTGCCGAAACAATGTTCGGCTATAGCCGCGAAGAGCTCTTGGGAATGAATGTGGAATCTCTTGTTCCTGCAGCCATGCGCGGCAACCATCAGCGTCATCGTGCGTCCTATAGGACCTCTCCACAGACGCGCTCCATGGGAATCGGCCTCGAATTAAAGGCGCAAAGGAAAGACGGCTCTCTTTTCCCCGTGGAAATCAGCCTCAGCCCCAACTGGATTGACGGAACCTTGCACGTGATCGCCCTCGTCCGTGATATCAGCGAACGCAAAGAGAGCCAGGACCGTCTTCGCGCCATCCAGGAGCGTTATGCGGCGCAACTGTTCGCGGCCAATCAGCAGTTGGAAGCCCGCAATGAGGAGGTCGAAAATGCTAATCGGCTCAAGAGCGAATTCCTGGCCAGCATGAGTCACGAGCTGCGTACTCCTCTGCATACCATAATCGGCTTCTCTGAACTGTTGATCGAGGAACTGGAGGGCCCTCTGAATGCCAAGCAGAAACGCTTTGTCGGCCACGTCCTCCAAGACGCGCGCCATCTGTTGCAGTTAATCAACGAAGTACTCGATATCAGCAAGATCGAAGCGGGGCGGCTTGAGCTTCAGCGCGAAGCCTTTGATTTCGCCGTCTGTCTGGGCGAAGCCCTGGCTGGAATACAGTCTCAAGCCCTGGCCAAGAATATCCGAATTGAGAATCGGAACACCTTCTCTGACCTGCTTTACGCGGATCGCCTGCGCATCAAAGAAATTCTTTACAATCTGTTGAGCAATGCGATCAAATTTACCTCGAACGGTGGTTTGGTATGGATTGAATCAGTCGCCGATGAAAGCTTTTTACGGGTGACCGTGGCAGACACCGGCATTGGCATACCTCCCGAAGAGCAGACCGCAATTTTTGAAAAGTTCTATCAAGTGGGAATGAGTACGAGTGGCGTCCGCGAAGGCACAGGTCTGGGACTTCCTATCACCAAGAACTTAGTGGAGTTGCATGGCGGCAGGATCTGGGTGGAAAGCCAGCCGGGTCACGGCAGCCGCTTTACGCTGACATTGCCGCTGCAAGGACAGCAATCATGAAGCGAATCCTGATTGTGGAAGACAGAGAAACAGGTCGCGAGTTGCTCAGGACCGTTTTGGAAAAAGAAGGTTACGCTGTAGTCGAAGCCCGGGACGGCGGCGAGGCACTCCACAAGGCCCAAGAGGAGCCGCCAGATTTAATTCTGCTCGACTTGAATTTGCCTTCGCGCGACGGATTCCAGGTCCTCAACGACTTTCGCAATGACCGGCGGTTCATGGCCGTTCCCGTGCTCGCCATCACTGCAAATGCCATGCGCGGCGACCGCGAAAAGACCTTAGCTGCTGGCTTCAACGGCTATCTTTCCAAACCCGTTGCCCTCGCCAGTCTCCGCGAAGAGATCAGCCGCCTGCTAAGTACATCCAAATAAGTTGCAGCGCAGCTATCCCAAGTCAATCTTGCTCTGCAGCCCTCTGCGCTCTCGGCGATCGCTGCGGTGAGGTTTGATTTTCCTTTGCGCCCTTAGCGTCCTTTGCGGCGGAATATTTCACAGCAGACCATATTTTTTCATCTTGTAACGAAGCGCATCCCGTCCAATCCGCAACTGGCGTGCAGCCTTCGATTGGTTGCCCGATGCCTCTGCGAGCGCTTGCGTCACCAACTGCTTCTCATGCTCCTCCAGGGAAAGGGGCGAGGCTCCGTTTTGTGCCAAGGTCGGGGGCGTTACAGCCTCCGGTGTTTCGGCAGACTGGAAATTAGCCGGCGACGAGGAGCCTTGCATGGATTCCGGCAGATCGGCAACGTCAATCATCTCGCCCATCGCCATCATGCATCCGTGGCCAATCACGTTTTCAAGTTCACGAACATTTCCGCGCCAAGAATGCGCAGCCAGCAGAATCTGCGCTCGCTGGGTGAGTCCCCGCACCTCTTTGCCGTACTGGCGCGTGAATTTGTCCATGAAATGCCGGATCAGCAAGGGCAGATCTTCCATGCGTTCGGCCAGCGAGGGCACATGGATTTCAACCATCGAAAGCCGGTAATAAAGGTCTTCCCGGAATTGCCGGTCGACAATCGCTTTTCGCAGGTCTTTATGGGTTGCGGCGACTACCCGGACGTCAATCTTTTGCGGGTTGAGCGATCCCACACGCTGCACCTCCTGGTTCTGTAAAACACGCAACAGTTTAGCTTGCGTGCCCAGGGGCATGTCTCCGATCTCGTCAAGAAAAAGCGTGCCGCCGTTGGCATGTTCGAACAATCCGGCCTTGTCCCGGTCGGCTCCGGTAAAAGCGCCGCGAATGTGGCCAAAGAGTTCGCTTTCAAACAGCGTCTCTACCACCGCCGAACAATTCAAGACGACAAAGCGGCCTCGGGCAGGGCTGAGCCGGTGCAAAGCCTGCGCAACCAAATCCTTGCCTGTGCCGGTCTCTCCCGTGATCAGGGCAGCGCGATAATGGGGCGCCACGCGCCGGACGCGCGAAAACAGCTCCCACATTTGCGGGCTGCGTCCCACAATCCCCTCGAACTGCGCTTTGCGCAACAGTTCATCATCAGCCGTCATGATCTGCTGGCGCTGCAAGGCATTGTCAATGAGGCGGCCTACGCGCTCTCGAAGCACCGCCACTGCAATGGGCTTGTTCAGGTAATCGGCCGCCCCTTTCCGAATGGCTTCCACTGCGGTCTCAGTGGTGTAGTGGGCGGTCATGAGAATCACATCTGTGGCTGGATCGAACTCCATGATCCTCTCCAGCACATCCAGCCCGGTCATATTCGGCATAACCAGGTCGGTCATAACAATCTGTGGCCGATGGCTATAAACCAAGTCGATCCCTTGCTCGGGATCGGAGGCAGTGAAGATCTCTACTCCCTCCCGAGTCAGCGCTGAGGACAGAAATTCAAGACTGCGAGGATTGTCGTCAATAATGACAACAGAGACAGAGTTTCGCATAGGAGACATGCTCTAAACCTTCTCTATTAGTGCCAGCAAGACGGCAAGGACCTGCTGGAACCCTTGGGATTTTTAAGCCAATAGATTTCAGGTGCACATTAGATGCCGTAACTTGCACTCATTTTAATGCAGCTTTTGCTCGAACCCAGACAGTGTACTGCGCCATATAGCGCAACACCTGCGCACCATAACGCAGTACCTGCGTCAACATTGACCCAGTGCCGAAGGCACAACAGAGAGTAGCCCCACACGTGAGTGTGGGGAGAGCTAGATACATTTCCAAGTCGCCGAAGGCGACGATAGAGTCATTTCCTCGAATGCAATAGACCCATGTTGTCTCTCCTACCCTGAAAATCCTCCTGCGTTTTTTGACACAATTCTGGATACGGTTGCTGCGCGGACTCGCGCAACGCATGAGTTCGTAAGCCGTTTAAATGCTGGGCAATCAACGATTGTAACTATGGCAACCAACTTGCATTTCGAAATCGTGGAACTCACGAGCTGGAATTCATACATAAAGACGATACGAGGACAAAAATTATGTTATCCCCTAACCGCCGTACCGCTTTCACAGATGGTTACACAAGCAGCGTCCGGCAAAGTGGTCAGGCATTCGGGAATCTGCAAGGCGAGACACGCGCGCGGTTCGAAGCGATTGGCGAGGAGACCAGCGTGGCTCGCGGTGAGAGCCTGTTTATGGAAGGCCAGGAACAGCGGTATATGTATGTGGTGTGTTCGGGCCGCGTCAAGCTTTCTGTTTCTTCCAGGGAAGGCAAGTCTGTGATTCTGCGAATTGCCGGTCAAGGCGATGTCCTGGGATTGAGCGCAGCTCTTGCCGGAACAGCTCATGATGTTACGGCTGTGGTACTGGAAAACTGCACGGTAAAAGCTTTTCGCGTCAGGGATTTTCTTGCTTTTCTGGAAAACCATCCTGAAGCGGCCATGGAAGCAACGCGCTGTGTCCTGCAGGAATACAAAGTAGTGTTCAACAATGTTTGCCGCCTGGCGCTACCCAACACCGTGGCGGGAAGGCTCGCCAATCTGTTGCTGGAATTGCGTAATACCCCGTTCACGCAAAGTCCCGACCGCCGGTTAACCATGGCGCTCACGCACGAAGAAATTGCCGGCATGACTGGTACCTCCAGGGAAACAGTAAGCCGCGTGCTGCAGCAGTTCCAGCGCGACAAATTTATATGCATCAAGGGATCATCTCTTACCGTACTTCAGCCGGAGGCCCTGGAACAGTTAGCTGTTTAAGAAGCGAAACTAGTTGAATCATTACCAAAGTTTCTGTATGATCCCGTTCAAGAACTTACAATAGTCGGTCTTCCCCCCAGCTAGTTGAGCCCAAATTCTGACGGAGTGACGACTTTGCTCATTAAGCACTGGGGCCCATATTTCGTTCTCGTCTTGACCCTGTTGGCTCTCGCCACGCCCGCAATCGCTTTCCCTATTGGAAATGTGCAAGCAACACCTTGCGATGTGTTGGCTGCCAGCCTCGCCGACAATCCCACGAATGCAAACGCCGCGGTGAAGCGGATCTTGTGCAACCATATTGAAAATGGGCAGCTCGAGGAGCTTCGCTGGCCCAACTTCGCAGATTATCGCTCGGATTTGAAGGCCTTTTATCAGCCCTTCGACAATGCCCCGGCCTGGATTGCAAGTGAGAAACCCAGCGCACAAGCACTCGCCATCATCGCTCTTTTTCAGGATGCGGAGAAAAAAGGCCTCCACCCTGAAGATTACGACGCGTCGAGATGGGGTGAACGGTTAGCTCGCTTCATAGCCGCCCAGGGTAGCGCTGCCGCCTCTGACCTCGCTAGCTTTGATCTGGCTCTAACCGTTTCAACCATGCGTTACATTTCCGACTTGCACAACGGACGAATCAATCCGCGATATTTCCAATTCGGCTACGATATCGACGCTAAAAGATACAATCTCGCAGAATTCCTTCGCACCCGGATCATCGGAGCACCAGACGTAGCATCGGTGCTGGAGCAAGTTGAACCTTCTTTTCCCGGATACCGCCGAACCAAACTGGCCCTTGAACAATATATGGCGCTGGCCCAACAAGGGGATGGCGAGCCGCTGCCTGTCCCGCCGCAGTCCATCAAGCCAGGCGACCATTACGCGGGCATTCCCCAGTTAGCACAGCGATTGCAGATCTTAGGCGATCTTCCAGCAAATGCAGCCCCGGCAACTCCATCCGCAATTTATGGCGGCGCATTGGTCAAAGCTGTTAAGCACTTTCAGCAGCGGCATGGCTTGTTCCCAGACGGCGCGATTGGCCGCGATACTTTCAACCAACTCGTCACCCCCCTTGGACGTCGCGTCGCCCAACTGCAGCTAACGCTGGAGCGTTGGCGCTGGCTGCGATCAGATCTGCGCACGCCGTTTATCATGGTCAACATTCCCGAATTCCAGCTTCATGCTTACTCCGACCGCCAGAAGCCGGTTTCCATGCGTGTGGTCGTCGGCAAGGCTCTCGATCACCAGACACCGGTATTCGAAGACCAGATGCGGTACATCATCTTTCGCCCCTACTGGAATGTGCCCGACAGCATTGTGAAAGCCGAATTGATTCCGGCCATCCGCAAGAATAAGGCGTATCTAGACAAGCACCAATACGAAATCATTGATCACCACGGAGAGGTGATCCCTCCCGAAAAAATAAATGCCAAGCTTTTGAAACGGCTGGAAGACAAGCAACTGGACATTCGGCAGAAACCGGGACCAGGCAACTCGCTCGGCCTGGCCAAATTTGTCTTTCCCAATCATTACGATGTGTACATGCATGGCACGCCTGAAGTAGGCCTCTTCGGCCGCGCCCGCCGCGACTACAGTCACGGATGCATCCGGGTTGAGAACCCGGCAGCGCTTGCCAAGTGGGTACTGCACCACGATCCCTCGTGGACAGACGAGCGCATCTTGGCTTCCATGAAAGGCACAGATACGTTACAAGTCAACCTGCCTCGCCCTATCCGGGTGATGATCCTGTACGGTACGACGGCTGTAGAAGAGAACGGCGAAGTACGTTTTTTCGATGATGTCTACGGCCACGATGCCGCCCTGGAAACGGCCCTGGCCAACGGCTACCCCTATCCGGATGCCCCCGTCGCCGCCGACGTCACCAACCCAAATATGCGCACTGTGAGCGCGCCCAACTAAGTGAGCGCATGTCCCTGCAGTGGTAGTAGCCGAATAATAGCCAATTAGCTGCCGAGCAGCCAATCGTCAAAGGTGGAAGAACGGCCCTTTAGCCTGGATTATTCAGGTTTGAACGTAATATGCGGAAAATGCGCCAAAATGCATGAAACCCATACACTGGTTATATACGGCGTGTCGTTTCTGGCCCTATGCAAAAATGAGCCTCAAACCCGCACCATTACTGCACTTCCCGCATTTTTGTTCAAATACTCATGAATAATCCAGGCTTTAGGGACGGGCACGAATTTACTCGTGCCCTGGAGTTTCTACATTTCGGAGGTGCTTTGAAATCTGTGATAGAGTCCCGCAGGGACGTTTGACAGTAGCCCAGCATGGTTCGGCGCTGTCAGGCGCCGAACCCAATGCTGGGTTACTTTCCAAACCAATGGGAGTCCCGTTAGGAACGGCTGAATTTTATGTCTCACAGCTATCTGTGCTGTCTGCTCCACATCGTCTTCACTACCGCCAACCCTGGATTCGAGACGAGATGCGAGACAGGCTGCATGCCTATTTGGGCGGAATCGCCCGCGAGAATGGAATGACAGCTCTGGCGGTCGGGGGGTGTTTCCGATCCTATCCATTATGATGCTCTTCCTGGGACGAACTATATCGCCAGCGAAAGCTGTTCAATTGTTAAAAGCCGGATCTTCAAAATGGGTCAACGAAAACTTTCCGGCAAGGGAAAGATTCTCTTGGCAGGAGGGACATGGAGCGTTCTCTATCGGAGCGTCCCAACGAGACAAGACGGTAACCTACATCCGGCGACCACCAGAACATCACAAGCGAATCAGCTTTGAAGAGGAATTCAAGAGATTATTGGCGGCTTACGGAATCCAGAAAGAATGATTCAGCCGTCCCTAACGGGACTCTGTTGGTTTTGAAGCTAACCCAGCATTGGATTCGGCGCCTGACAGCGCCGAATCATGCTGGGCTACTGTCAAACGTCCCCTTCGGGGACTTAACCCCGTAAAATCGTGAGTACAAATGTAGAAACTCCAGGGCACGAGTTTACTCGTGCCGTAAGAAGCTTAGAATCAATCGGGCTTTAGCCTAATGTCACTTAATTTGCGCTTTTTGAGGCTCCGTATGCTCTTGTCCGTGCCTTACGTTTGGATAAACCGGGGCTAAAGCCCAATTTTATGCATCTCAGGACGCGGCCCTTATAGTAAGCCCAGACGAGAATTTAGCAAGTAGGAGATATCCAC
>DASZEU010000553.1:0-2720 GCA_035940535.1 Candidatus Angelobacter sp. | reverse complement strand
CCCGCCCGTAATGATCTCAATCAATGCCTGGCGAGGCGTTTGCGGCGGTTTTGGGCGCGCTGGGTGTTGAATCGCATAAGCAGTGAAAGAAGATAGGACAGCAAAGATGGCAATCAATCGTCTGAGCCTAGAGGCCATAACTGGAACTCCTCCTGGTTATGGCTCATTGTTGCAGAGTACCTGCCACGATGTCACCACCAATCTGCCAAGCCTCATGGTGACTTTAATAATCACAAACGCGGTGTCATGGTCGCCCGTTTTGGCCACAGGAATTCGCTCGTCCCTTACAATGCCGGTACATGAAAAAACGGACCTACATCGCCTATACCGGCGGAACCATCGGTATGAAGCAGTCGTCCAAGGGCTGGGTCCCGGCGCCCGGATATCTCCAGGAGCAAATGCAGAGCAATCCTGTCTTCCATGCTCCGGGGATGCCGGAATTCACTATCCACGAATTCGATCCTCTGCTGGATTCTTCCAACATGACTCCGCAGGAGTGGGTGAAGATCGCGGTGGACATCAAAGAACATTATTCCAGCCACGACGGATTCGTTGTCCTGCATGGAACAGACACAATGGCCTACAGCGCCTCAGCTCTGGCATTCATGTTTGAAGCATTGGCGAAGCCGGTGATTTTTACCGGCTCGCAGGTACCTCTGTGCGAACCGCGCAATGATGCCCAGGACAACCTGATCGCATCGCTGATCATTGCCGCCGATTATCCCGTTCCGGAGATATGCCTTTACTTCGACAATCTGCTGTTTCGCGGCTGCCGGGCGGTAAAGTCCAACTGCAATGCTTTTGCTGCATTCGCTTCACCGAACTTCCCTCCCCTAGCGACTACGGGAATCAACATCAAAGTGAACTGGGACTTGATCAGAAAACCAGCCCAAGGGGCTGGGGAGTTAGTCGTCCATCAGGAGATGGATCCATCAGTCGGAGTATTGCGGCTTTTTCCCGGCATCACGGGAGAAGCAATCCGCAATTTTCTTCGTCCCCCACTCAAGGGAGTGGTTATACAAGCATTCGGCGAAGGCAATGGACCAACGAACAATCAAGAAGTGATGGCGGCCCTGGAAGAAGCCAACAACCGAGGACTGGTGATCGTGGCCTCAACCCAATGCTGGATGGGAACCGTTGATCTGACCGCTTACGAAACCGGATTGGCGAGAGTAGGAGCAGTCAGTGGATACGACATGACGCCAGAGGCCGCGCTGGCCAAACTCTTCTATTTGTTTGGCAAAGGCTATTCTCCAGCGCGAGTCAAGGAATTGGTGACAGAAAATTTGCGTGGCGAGTTGACCAAACCCTCGGCTGATTGGCCTGGAAAAAGATATCGGAGCCTATAGAGGTATTTCCTAAAGCTTCACACTCACGGCCACTCCATCTCGCAACGGCAAGATGGTAGTAAAGAAATCTTCCATTGCATAAAGCTTCCGGTTGAACTCCTGGATGGCCCGAGTACTCTTTTCCTTTGGTTCTTTCTCAGTAACCCTGCCGCTCCACAGAACATTGTCTGTAATAAAGAGGCCGCCCCGGCGAAGGCGCGTCTTCACCAAATGCAACACCCGGGGATAATCCTCTTTATCGACATCGTTAAAAATAATGTCGAACTCCTGCTTCTGCTCAGAGAGCAACTCCAGCGCATCGCCGACAGCAACTCTTATACGACCATCGACTCCGGCGCGGCGAAAATAGCCGCTGGCTTCATCAGCCTTTTTCTGGTCACCGTCGGTGTAAAAGACCTCACCACCCTCTCCTACAGCCCGCGCCCACCAAATCGTCGAATACCCGATAGCCGAGCCAAGCTCAAAGACTTTGCGAGCGTTGATAAGACGCGCGTACTGGTACAAGACACGCCCGACGGCTGGACCCACAATCGGGATATCACGTTTGTGGGCCTGCTCTTCCATTTCTTGCAGTACCTCGTCACGCTCGGGCAGCAAGCCGTAGAAATATTTTTCAACTTCAGGATCAGTGATTTTCATCAGGAAACCGTTTCTCCGGGCTTCATTGTGACCAATTCAACGTTCAGGCCAGCCGCCTTAAGCTCTTGCCCGAATTGCTCGGCAGTTCCAGTCAGCATAGGGAAGGTGCCGAAGTGCATGGGAATTACGGTTTTGGGTTTTAATAGGCGGCAGGCATAAGTGGCCTCCTTCGCACCCATAGTGAAGCGGTCGCCAATGGGCAGCATGGCAACGTCCGGCTGATATAGATCATGGATGATGGCCATATCTCCAAACACGCAGGTATCGCCAGCATGATAGATCTTGATGCCATTTGCAAATTCTATGACATAGCCACAGGGCTCTCCTCCGTAGACAACGGAGCTTCCATCTTCAACACCGCTCGAGTGAAATGCGTTAACCATGGTGACCGTAATGTCTCCAACCTTTTGCGAGCCGCCTTTGTTCATAGGGGCAATCTGTTTTGCACCGTGCTTTTGCAGCCAGCCGCAGAGTTCATAGATGCCGACGACCGTGGGGTTATATTTCTTAGCCAACTCCGCCGCATCCCCAATGTGATCGCTGTGACCGTGCGTGCACAACACTACATCGATCCGATCAAAACTTTTCTTGTCCGCCGGCGTAGCCGGATTACCTGTGACCCAGGGATCGATGATCACCTTCTTGCCCCCAGGAGTCTCAATCAAGAACGTCGCATGTCCAAGCCATGTAATTTTAATTCCGTTGAGTTTCATCGTAGCTCTCTCTCTTGAT
>DASZEU010000552.1:0-24947 GCA_035940535.1 Candidatus Angelobacter sp. | reverse complement strand
GACAAACCTTTCAACATTTCGTAGCCGCTGATGGTGAGCCCGCCTGAGGTGGCAAGGCGTTTCGATAAGATCGTGGCCCACACTGAATGCGTGTGAAGAACGGCTGCGGCGCCATATTCCGAAATGATCGCAAGATGGATCAGGGACTCGGCCGAAGGCCTTTGCTGGCCCGCAAGCAGTTCGCAACGCTCGTCGATCTGCACAAAATTCTCCAGCGTCATAGTACCTTTATGCGCGCCGCTCGCGGTAATCAAGAGTCTCAATGGATCACGCGACAGCACTGCGCTGAGATTTCCACTGGTCCCGAAGACCCACCCTCGATCGTAAAATGCCTGGCCGATAGATATGAGCTGGTTTGCCACAGCAATGAATGACTCGTTGGGGTGTGCTATGTCTGCTTCAGCTACGGAATGTTTCAAAGAGACATGCGGGATATCCATGCAATCACCGTATTTGAGATAACTTGTTGCGGGCTCTTGGTCCGGCAATATTTCTTGCGTCAGAGTCAGACCCGAAACGGTGGCTCCTGGAGCCACTCATATTAGCACAACTCAACTATTCTCCTTTGGTTACCTGAGGTGAGGGCTGGCCAGCGACCGGCCCTGAAGACCTTCATTTCGCCGGTTTCGCCGGCTGCGGCCTCTGTTCGCTGGATGGTGGCACAATGTTTTTTAGCCGCAGGTAGGTGACGAGGTTGCCGTAGTGTTCATAATCGTGCATATTGTTTACCGTCAGCGCGCTCAGTCTCGGCCTATCGCCTCCAAAGAGCTTGACCAACTGCAGGGCGGAGGCGTCGGTCATGCCGTCGTATACCTTGTCGCAGTAGGCAAAGCTGTCTTTGAGTGCGGCGATGAGATCGGCCCTCGAAGTTTTGGTCTCTTCAATTTTCGGCGCGGGATTTTTCTCGCCCAGTGCGGCGGAACAAAACATGTACTGTGCGTCGGCTACATGCCCGATAATCTGGCCGAAGCTGCGGACTGAAGCCGTGGGCTTAAAGCTGTAATTCTCCTCGGGCATTTTTTCCGCTGAGCGGACCAGGATACTCTTTAACTGTCCATAGACGAGCTTGTTAAATGTGCTAAGTGGATTGTTGTCAGGAGGCTTCGCCTGGTCCGAGGACTTCTGGGCATCGGACTGGGCCAAAGCCGCCGTGCTTAGCAACATCAGGACAACAGACAGCGCGATACGAAAAGATTTCATCTTCTTTGATCCTCCTTGGATTTTTGCGTTTCCACCGGCTGGTCAATGCAACCGGCTCATGCTTTTTGCTCCTTGAGCAGGCTGTTGAAAAACAGTCTTTCGGTGATGACACGAGATTCTAATCCATTCCCGGTCAAACCCCCGCTAAAGATGTTAGGTCAGTGCCAAGCGCTGGGCGCCCACGTGGGCAAGAAGAAATTCCGCTCTAAAAACGGGCTTGCAGATTGGACAGCAGGAGGCCGCTTCGATCCGAATTCCCGCGCCAAGAGGAGCAATCAGGGGCCTAATTTAGACAGCAGATATTTTTGAAAAGCAATTTTCACCGGCCAACCTGCTTTCCAGTAGAGGTCGCAAGGTTGAGCTATGTCTTTTGATTTCAATAACCCAAATTCGCGTTCTCAACTAATTTGGACAGTAGTGATTTGCAACCAATTTGACATACTGCTCTCAAACTTTAGTCCCAATTTCAGCCGCTTACCACTACCTGCCGCTTTACCACGCTACGCCGACACAGCTAACGAGGCAAGTTACTTGCAATCAATTTGACATACTGCGTTCAAATTTAGCCCAATTTGATCTAATTTAAGAGTCCAATAGGATTTTCTTCTCCCTGCCCAGGCCTGCGCAGTAATCAAAGATTGATAAGTGCTTTCCCGGTCCATGTCATACAGAACCAGAGAGAAACTGAAGCATCTACGGGCATATTCAAATAACAGCCAGCCAAAAGTTCCGGAGAAGGACCGACATCCATGACAATTTCGAGCGATGTTTTGGTTATTCAGAAAGCACTGGAGCTGTCAAAAACCAAGAATGAATTCAGGAAGGTCTTGTGTATTTGGCTAAAAGTTGCCTTGTCAATGACGGCCAATCAGATTGCAATTGGGGTTGGCCTCACACCGGCAGCAGTCCGTAAAACTCAATCCCGCTTTGCAAAAACAGGCATTCAGGCCCTTGTCGCGAAGCAAAGGGGTGGGCGAAAACGGGAGAATATGTCGTTTTCCCGGGAGAAGCAAATCCTGAGTAAGTTTCAGCGGCGGGCGCAGCGCGGTTTCGTCTTGCGTGTGGACGAAATTCAAAAAGCCTACGAGCTCTCTGTCGGGAAAACTGTTGCCCAATCCACTATTTACCGGCTTATAGCAAGGCATGGATTGCGACGGTATCTGCCACGAGCAAGGAGAAGTAAATAAAAGACTAGCTGTGTTTGGCTGCATTGGGTGAGGCAGGATACCGTGCTGTGTGACATTTGATCGCAAATTCTTGCAGATTCACTTGTACCGCTATTGACTCAATATTGAATGCTGGCTTATCGTCTGTTGCGCCAATGCCAAAATATTTGAATAGTAGGCTAGTTGATGCGTTGAGCTAAGTCGAATAGATCGGTGATATCGTTCCGAAATCCGGCAACACGACTGAATCAGGCCAACGGTCAAATCTGGGTGTAGCCGCCAGCTAACGAAGTCCACCGCGATTTGTAGAAATCCGTATGTGACTTACAATGGCGCGAGCCTGCCCTGAATGTCTGCTTCCGCGTTCGTTCCCGCCACAAATTGAAAGGGGTCCCCAGTTGTTTTCCTCAGAAATGGAATCTTGGCTCGCACTCCAGGTTGCGCCGCAGCACGAAAACAAAGTGGCTACAATCCTGGACTACAAAGGGTTCGAACAGTTTTTTCCTACTTACAAATCAAAGCGGCTTTGGTCGGACCGGATCAAGGTCGTTATCCGGCCCTTGTTTCCGGGTTACATATTTTGTCGTAGCCGGCGGTCAAAAATTGCCGCGATACTAGCGACCCCCGGGGTCAACCGAATTGTGAGTTTTGGCGGCAAGCCCTGCGTCGTCCCAGATGAAGACATAGCGAAATTGCACACAATCGTGAAGGCGGGCGTGGATCCACGGCCCTTCCCTTATCTCAATACCGGCGAACGCGTACGGATCATTCGGGACGGAGTCCTGTTTGGGATGGTTGGCATTCTGACCAAGATTAAGAACCGTTCACGGCTGGTCGTTTCAGTGGATATGATTGCAAAATCGATCTCCATTGAAGTCGATCATCAGGATGTAGCTTCCGAAGACAAGTACACCGGCATGGAATGCAATCAGCGGGTTTTCATCACTTGAATCGACATCAGTCCCTCGAAACGCCTTATTCATAAAAGGGCTGCTCGATCCCATCGCGTGAAATCCATTCAGTGGAGACTGACAAATGAGGGAAGAGAGATATCAATGGCACCATCCAACGGCAATCCTGCATATGTCCAAAAAGAGCGCCGACCCAATGCTAAACTGCGCCTCTTTTGCTTTACCTACGCTGGCGCAAGCGCACAGGCCTTCATGAATTGGATTCAATATGTGCCCGATTTTATCGAAGTCATCGGCTTCGAGTTACCAGGCCATGGCAGGCGATTGATCGACGGTAAACCCCTCCGGACCTACCAAGAGGCCGCTGCCTATATTGCCGACAACCTCAATCCTGCTTTGGGACCATACGCACTTTTCGGACATTGTTTGGGTGGTGTTCTCGCTTATGAGGCAACGCGGATCTTAAGCAGTCGCGGATCGCGGCTGCCTCTTCATCTTTTTACTTCCGGCGCGCGGGGTCCACATCAGGGAATCCCAATTGCGGACGTCAACAGTATGAATGACGAACAATTTATCGAGCATTTTATCAGGGCATACGGAGCCTCCATGGCTGTACTCCAAAATCCACAAATGAAACCGCTTGTCTTGCCAGTTGTTCGCGCCGATGCATATATGACGCAAACCTATTCCTATTCATCAGGCGCTCCCGTTTCTTATGCAATCACTGCTGTTGCTGGTGAACAAGATGCAGACGTCAATCTGGAACACTTGAAAGGATGGAAGCAGCACACTACAGGGCCCCTGACTACGCAGCTCTACGAAGGCGACCACTTCTTTTTCCTGCAGTCTGCCCCGCAGATGCTCGCTGAATTCAGCAAACAGCTTGAGGCATACCTGAATTAATCACCCTTTGAGCTAACGGCGGAATTTCATCGCTAGCGCATGTGGTGCAAGTCCCAGAAACCTTGGAGACATGTCCTTCATGAGCACGTTGCAAAACATTTCAAAAACCATCGAAGTTGATTCTGCTAAAGAGAATTCTTTGGCTAGAAGAGAAGCTCAACTGCGTGATGAGTTGGTAGAGTTTGGACATAATTTGCGCGCACAGGGTTTCGTCGTTGCGACAGACGGCAATTTGTCAGCACGTCTTGACTCTGAGCGGATCATCATTTCTCCTGCTGGAATCGACAAGGCCAAAATGAAGCCAGCAGACATGATCGTGGTAAATGCAGCCGGGGAAAAACTGGCAGGTTGGGCCCGACCTTCAAGCGAAAGTGCGATGCATCTTACGATTTACAACATGCGGCCTGATGTCGGTGCGATCATACACGCCCATCCATACACAGCAACTGCTTTTGCAAGCGTCGGCATCGCTCTTGACAAGCCGCTTTGTCCGGAAGTCGTTCTCACTCTGGGCAGCGTTCCTTTAGCTCCGTATGCAACTCCGGGCAGTTCCGAGCTGAGCGAATCGTTGAAGCCCTTTATTCGGGACCACCAGGCCATTCTCATGGGGAATCACGGGGTGGTGACGTTTGCCAAAGATCTTGTTCACGCCTACATGTGCATGGAGACGGTAGAACATTACGCGAAAATCGAATTCTTAGCACGCCAGCTTGGTGGCCAGCGATTACTCAGCCAGAGCGAACTGAAACAACTTAGGGAAACGAAATCCCACTATTTGGATAGTTCCACCGTGTAGCGGTCTGTTGGTGTTATGGCTACCAAGCATGTGCCGCAAAAAAGATTGAAAATATCGAAAAGAAAGTTTTGGCTGAGCTACACGTTGTGCTTGGCATAAAAGCCAAGTTGTTCGCAGGTTAACAATACCTGCTAGATGGATTCTGCGGTCCAGCCCGTTTACTAATCACTCATCCTGAAGGAGGAAATGTGTCTCAAACTAAGCTAGCGGTAGAAACGTTCATGCGTAACGGATATGCGCAAACTTTGGAGTCCCAGACGTGCGATCTTTTAGTTGAATCCGCCCCATTGGCGGAGCTGTGGTCAAAGTCCGAATGCCGTCCCAAACCCAAAGGTGGAATGGAAGAATGGGCAAAGGAAAACCGCCTGGAGCCGGAAAGCTGCGGATGGTATCACGGCACATGGCAGTATCTTCGATTGCTTGACATGGTGGCGGTGCCACACTGGCATCGTGATTTTTATAATCGCGCGCTGGGCGGCATATTGAGACAAAAGCCGAATGCCAATGTCCTGATTTCCGCAGCAGCGGACTGGGGAATGCTGGCAACGTTGCACGAGGCGATTCAAATCAGCAGCGCGAATCCGAATATCGTGATTTATGACATCTGTAAGACTCCTCTGAAGGGGTGCCAGTGGTACGCAGACCGCCACGCATTGAGCATTAAAACTAGGTGCGCCAACATCCTTACCGACAACATCGCCGAAGCGCCGTTCGACCTGATTGTCACTGACGAATTCCTCAGTGTTCTGAAGGCGGAATACAAGCCTTTGATCACCAAGCGATGGAATGAATTGCTTAAACCCGGAGGGGCCGTGGTTACGGTGGCAATGATGGGCGGCGAAACAACTCCGGAGTTAAGGAAGGGATATGCCCAGCGAGCGCGCCAACTGGTGGAAAACTCCAATGGTGATTTTTTACCCGAGCAGGGGCATGAAAAGAAAGCCCAGGTGCTTGACAATTGCATCGCTTTTGCCGACTTCCACACGCGGCACATGGTTGTCAACGAAGAGGAGTTGCACAGATTGCTTTCCGAGTTCGACCGCCTGGAGTGCCACCGTATTACTACTCCCGGGGAATGCGTAAATCCAACTGACTCATTCCAGATTGTTGGCTGGAAACGATAAAGGCCTAAACCATGGCTATTGATACTCTGATTATTGGCTATAACGACGGCTGCCTTGAAGACGAAGTTAAGACATTGCGGGCGATGGGCCCGTCTCATCCCAACTATCGGGACCTAAGCCTCAATATGTTCGAGTATCAAGGCCGGTCTTACCGTGCCATGGATATCTTCAACCGCTTTTATCACGAGGGAAGAGCGCCGGGAAAGGGAGCTTATGGTCCTAATCGTACATGGAACCACACTGATGTGCTCTGGATGGTGGTGATGTATCTTGGGACCTATCTTTCTCGGCGAGGTTATACCTTTGATTACATCAATTTGTTCCAGTTACAGAAAGATGAGCTGCGGGAAAAGTTGTTGGCCAATGAATATCTTACCGTGGTGGTTACTACGACGATTTACAACTTCGATACGCCCATCATCGAGGTAGTGAAGTTCGTGCGGGAGCACAACCCGCGTGCCCGCATCATCGTGGGAGGTCCATACATCGCCAAACGCTCGGAGACCATGGAAGAACGAGATCTGAAGGCAATGTTCAAATACATCGGTGGCGACTTTTATGTCCGCAGCCGAGAGGGCGAGCAAGCACTGGTCAATATTCTGGCAGCGCTCAAGAACGGCCGTGAATTTGCGGGTATTCCCAACATCGCATACGAACAGAATGGCGATTTTGTGATGACCCCCAGCGAGCGGGAAATCAACACCCTTTACGAAAACCTCATTGATTATAGTTTGTTTCCTAAAGAGCATATCGGAAACTATGTAAACATCCGCATTACCAAGGGCTGTCCTTTCGTGTGCTCGTTCTGCTCATTCCCGCTTCGGACAGAAAAATATAACGTTTCAAAACTAGAATATATTCAGCGAGAGTTGGATGCTATCCGCACCGTAGGCACCGTTACCGGGCTCTTTTTCATTGATGATACCGTCAATGTTCCTCTACAGACATTCAAAGACATGATGCGGATGATGATCGAGCAGAACTACGGGTTTAAGTGGCATTGTTTCTTCCGAGCAGATTTCTGCGATGAGGAGTTAGTAGACCTGATGGCCAAGGCGGGTTGCCAAGGTGTTTTCCTGGGGCTGGAATCGGCCAACGATCAACTTCTGATCAATATGCATAAGACGCCGAGAAAGCAGCATTATCTAACTGCAGTTCCTCTGTTCAAACGTGCCGGTATTCAAGTATTCGCTTCGCTTTTCTTCGGTTTTCCTGGCGAGACATATGACACTGCAATGGAAACCATGGAATTTCTTGAAAAAACCAAGCCGGATTATTACCGTCCGCTGATTTGGTACTGTGATCCGGTAACCCCGATCTGGGCTGAGAAGGAGAAATACGGAATCAAGGGATACCATTTCTCCTGGTCACATAACACAATGGATGTAGCTACGGCCTGCCATCTGGTCGAACGTTGCTTTACAACTTTCGACGTTCCCACCTGGGTGCCTGATCCGGGATTCAATTTTGTCTCGCTTTTCCTCCAGCAAAACCGGGGCATGTCGTTCGATCAGATCAAGACTTTCTTGAAATGCTTCAATAATGTAGTGAAGGAGAAGTTTGTTGATCCTACCCGCACCGAACCTTCACCTCATCTGATTGAGAACTTGAAACGCGCCTGTCAGTTTGATCGCCCAGACCCTGTGGACCGAGAGATGCTGGAAATTTTTTCTGATGAACAATACAAACAGGACGAAAGGTTCTGGTTTCAAGAACTTAGCAGCCCGGCCACGACAGAGTTGAGCGAAGTGCAACCGCGCAATTTGCCGTCCAACGATTGGCGTTTATTGGAGGCAGAGGCCATCAGCCATTCGATACCCGAGTTTTTGTGCAGGGTTTATGAAGCCGACCGCTACAGCGTTTTGATTGCGGCCTATGTCGTTGCCCTTTGGCGAATTGGCCAGCGAAAGGAATACACCATAGTCGTCGCCCTGGATAATAAAGAAGTCTTTCCAGTGCGGGTGAAAATACAGGCCGGGTCAGAATTCAGCGAGATCGTGCGAACTGTGCAGGCAAAAATTGAAGCTGGCAAAGGGCACAGATTATTTGCATTGCGTGCCATCGCCAACATGATGCAAATGCCCGCAGGCATTATTACGCGGCCCTTCTTTGATGGTGCGTACATGGAAACCGGAGAAGCGATTGGGCCAAATCGCTTTGCCGGTTTTACAGCCACTACTCATAGCGGATTGGAAGTCATTCTGAGTGTCGGTGATAGCGATAAATGCGAGTTGTCGTGCTACTCCGGAGGGCCAGATCAGTCTCCACGGCGCATTGGCGCGTCCCTGCTGAATATTCTGAGTGTGGCTGCAGAAGATCCTGGAGTGAGCCTGGCGGAAATGCAATCACATACATTCCAACTTAAGACCATTAAGCCAGAGGAACAGGCTCCGCAGTTTGCATTTTAATTACTTGGCTTATCTCCCATTTTCAAAAGAAGACGAGATGAATCTGATGAGTGAAGCGACCGGTTTAGCCGCCGAAGAACCATCCACTACCAATTGCGACCACCCACCTGATTGTACTGCGGCGGGCAGACTGGTTCCTCTAAGCCACTCTGCCACTCCTCCTTTATATCGAGGCAGACCGGATCACTACTGCGCAAAAACTGCCAGCGTGAGTGTAGAACTTGCTGGCGACCTTCGTGACCTGCTTTCCAAGGTAACCAAGGATGAGCCATTGCTGCACCATGCCGCACTGGTTGCGGCAACAAGTTCGTGCTTGTACCGTTATACTCAGTCGTCTCCCATAGCTCTTGGCTCTCCGGCAATGAGAGCAGAAGGCCGGACCGCATCTTCAGAGGACGTGGCGATTGTGGCCATAGACGTCGACGGGAACATGAGCTTTCGACAACTTCTTCTTAATGCACGCGAAGCTCTGCTTGCTGCGCGGGAGCAACGTCATGCTTTGACGAAGATCATTGAGGAAGCCGGCAAACGAGCAGTAAAAAACCGCTGTCCATTTTTTGATGTAGCCCTGGTTGTCGCAAGCCTGCATCCGGCAATGCCAGAAGCCAGGCATGATCTTACACTCACTTTCAACCATCAGCCGGGCCAGGCGTCTTTACAAGCAGCTTTCAGCACCGAGCGATATGAACCGGAAACCATTCATCGGTTCTGCCAGCACATTTTAAAAATTCTGCAATCGGGCCTGGAAGATACGAATGGATTGATTTCTCATCTGGCGATTTTGAACGAAGAAGAAAGAAATCTGTTGGCCATCGAGCGAAATAACACGGCAACAGATTACGCCAGGGATCGTTGTATACACCAGTTATTCGAGGAGCATGCGTCGCATTCGCCTAACAGTACCGCACTCGTTTGTGGAACTCAACGACTGACGTATCGTGAACTTAATGAGCGGGCAAACCAGGTAGCGCACTACCTGCGGCGCATGGATATGGCTCCGGATACCCCAGTTGGCGTGTTTCTCAACCGTTCTGTGGAACAGGTGGTTGCAGTGCTCGGCATTCTGAAGGCGGGTGCAGCCTATGCTCCCTACGATCCAACCTACCCCAAGGACCGGCTGGCGGCAATGTTCGAGGATCTTAAAATGAAAGCTGTGTTGACCAGCGAGCGTCTTATCAACCGGCTTCCCGATGCGGGCATAAGGCGGCTATGTCTGGACGGAGAAATAGAGAAAATTAAACAAGAAAGCACGGGAAACCCGGCCGTTCACCCGGCGGCTTCGCATCTTTGTTACATCATCTTTACCTCTGGTTCGACTGGCCGGGCGAAGGCGGCCGCAGTTTCTCACGGTGGCTGGATGAACTTGTTGAACTGGTTTGTTCGACGCTTTGATATCTCACCATCCGACAAAACACTGGTAATGAGTTCCATTAGCTTTGACATCACACAGCGCGCCATGGCGATGCCTCTCACAAGTGGCGGCGAATTGCACCTGGTGGCCTCCGATCATTACGAACCGGAGTTAATCCTCAACACCATAAATTCGGAAAAGATCACATTGATGAATTGCGCGCCGAGCACGTTTTATCCTCTGGTGGAAGGGCAGGAGGCCGACGGTGGCTACATACGGTTACGCTCACTGCGCTGGCTGTTTTTGGGCGGCGAAGCCATCTCTGCATCCCGTCTCAAGAACTGGGCGACGGCGCAAGACTGTAAGACGGGGATAGCCAATGTGTATGGCGCTGCTGAATGCAGCGATGTGTCCTCCTATTATGTGCTGCACGATTTCGATCGCTATGTAAACAGTTCAGTCCCTATTGGTAAACACATTCACAATACGCAGATCTACCTGCTCGATGACAGTTTGCAACTGGTTCCCTCAGGCGTTATAGGAGAGATTTGCCTGGCGGGAGACGGTGTAGGCAAGGGCTATATCAATGATGCTGCCCTGACGGCCAGAAAGTTTCCCGCAAATCCATTTGCCAAAGACCCAGACATTCGAATCTACCGAACAGGGGATTTGGCCCGGTATTTGCCAGATGGCAATTTGGAGTTCATGGGCCGGATTGACAGTCAAGTAAAGATCCGTGGGCAGCGGGTTGAGCTAGGAGAGATTGAGACAGTTTTGCGGCAGCAGGCCAACGTAAAAGAAGCGGTAGTCATTCAGTCACAAGTTAGCGCCGATTTTAAACGGCTGGTTGCGTATATCGTGCCTAAGCAGTCGGCGAGCCCATGCGATCAAAACGAACTGATTGATGAACTGCGCACCGCGCTTGCCTCTAAACTTCCGCAATACATGGCGCCCAATGCTTTCGTAGTATTAGCCGAGATGCCGTTAAATCCCAACGGTAAGGTTGATCGGGGAGCACTTCCCCAGCCAGCCATGGTTCGAGGCGGAACAGCCGCCGATCTTCCGCGCACTGACACTGAGAAAACTCTGGCAGCCATGTTTGCCAAGCTCTTAGGTGCAGAGGAAGTTGGCGTGAATGAAAACTTCTTTGCCCTTGGCGGACATTCGCTGCTGGTCACACAGATGCTTGCGAATATTGGCACTATGTTCAAAATAGAATTTCCTGCTATCGAATTTTATAAAGAACCTACCATCACAGCTATCGCCAGTCATATTGATGCCATCCTCAAGAAGGAAGACAATTTGCAGGTGGGAACATCGCAAACGGCGTAATTGCCTCCGCTACGGTTTTGTCCAAGTCAATCCTTTCATCAGCGCAATTCGGCTGTCGAATATTCATAGAGATAGACGGTGGGAGCCGAAGTGCAGAAATCGGCTTTGTCCGAGGGACTCTTCGGGCATTCGGTTCTGAGCTGCAGCCGACTCTGTTCAGCCTCGGGCATAGATTTCCGCATTAGTCCAGGCGCATCGTCCAGTTTCTGCTGAATGCCGCGACGCACGGGAATGTTACCTGGGGTCGCATGAACCAAGCGAATAGTGAAATAGTGTCGAGTAAATTCTCTAATTTAAACGAGCTGCTGCTGTGGCGAGCGGAACACAATTCCAGCCAATTGGTCTTGACCTTTCTTAAAGACGGCGAACAGGAAGAGGCTAACTGGACCTATGAAGAATTGGCGCGCCGCGCATGGTCGATAGCCGGACTGTTGCAATCATCCAAGTCCGCTGGACAGCCCGTGCTCCTGCTGTATCCACCGGGGCCTGATTTCATCGCCGCGTTCTGGGGCTGTCTGGCGGCCGGTGCGATTGCGGTACCGGTGTATCCTCCACGATCGAACCGTAATTTTCTCCGTCTTAAGGCCATTATCCAGGACTCACAGGCCCATACGGTTCTAATCTCGAAGGCGACACTGGACAAAATCAAACCCTTTGCAGATAGAGATCCACATCTCGGCTCTCTCCGGTATCTGGCGACTGACGATTTCACACCAGGCCTATCGGAGGAATGGAAGCAGCCACAGGTGACTGGAGACTCCATTGCCTTCCTGCAATACACGTCTGGTTCAACCGCGACGCCAAAAGGAGTCATGGTAAGGCACTCCAATTTGCTAGAGAACGAGGCCGCGATTCAGAAAGCATTTCGTCAAAATGAAAGGTCTGTCATCGTCGGTTGGCTGCCCCTTTATCACGACATGGGCCTGATTGGAAACATGCTTCAGCCAGTCTATGTGGGAGCGCGTTGCATTCTCATGCCGCCGATGGCATTTTTGCAACGGCCTTTCTGCTGGCTGCAGGCCATCACCCGCTATCGGGCAACAACCAGTGGCGGTCCTAATTTTTCCTATGAACTTTGTGTGCGCAAGATCACAGAGGATGAATTCACCACCCTGGATCTAAGCAGTTGGGAATTGGCTTTCAATGGGGCCGAACCGGTGCGGCCTCAGACTATGAGGCGATTTGCGGAAAGATTCAGTTCCGCCGGCTTCAATCCTAAGGCATTTACTCCTTGTTATGGCCTGGCCGAATCCACTTTGCTCGTTTCTGGTCATGTCGGCAAGGATGAGCCGCAGATTCTGGATTTAGATACTCATGCTCTTGGGCGCCATCAGGTGCGTGACGCATTCGAGGATAGCGATGTTACCCGGATCGTCAGTTGCGGCCAACCGGCGCAAGGAAGCACAGTGACGATTGTTGATCCGGAATCGCTCCTTCCCAATCCTCCCAATCAGGTAGGAGAGATTTGGGTTTCCGGTCCAAGTGTGGCTCTCGGCTATTGGAACCTTCCCGTAGAAACAAAACATGCATTCCAGGCTCAGATATCTGGAAACACGCAAGAGTCATTTCTCAGAACCGGGGACCTTGGGTTTCTACGGGATGGAGAGCTGTTTGTTACCGGTCGTTTGAAAGATCTCATTATCATCCGTGGACGCAACTACTATCCGCAGGACATTGAAGAAACCATGGGAACCGCTCATCCTGCTTTGCGTCCGGGTTGCGGAGTCGCTTTTGCCATAGAGAAGGATCGAGAAGAACAACTGGTAGTTGTGCAGGAAGTTTCGATTCGCTCCGACGATGAGTTGGATAAGGCCATTCAGCTCATTGCCCGGAATATTGCCGAAGTGCATGAGTTGAACGCCTATGCGATCGTCCTTATACACTCAGGAACAATTCCAAAAACTTCCAGTGGCAAGCTGCAACGGCAGACCTGTAAAAAGCACTTCTTGAATCAGGGCCTTGAGGTTTTGAAAGACTGGAACCAGGCGTCTGAGGGCCGGCAAGCTACTTCAAGGTTATCTTCCGATCCACACAAATCAACCGCTGTCGAGGCGTGGGTGATAGCGGAATTAACGAAACGCACGGGCATTCCGCCGACCGGGATTGATGTTCATCAGCCGTTGATGGGGTACGGGTTAAATTCTTTGACTGCAGTCGAGCTTTGCCACAACCTTCAGAAACGTTTTGACATTGAGATCGTAATTTCAGACTTATTCGATGGGCTGACCATAGCCGACATTGAAAACAAGATCAGCCGGGTGCCCCCGCTCCTGAGGAGGAGCCGGGCAGGCCAGCCATCCACCTATCGGCTTTCCGATGGCCAGCGGGCTCTGTGGTACCTGAATCGAATGTCGCCCGAGAGTGCTGCCTATAACATCTCGCGGGCAATCAGAATCTTATCCGCCGTGAATGTTGCAGCCCTTCACCAAGCATTGCAGACACTTGTGGACCGCCATCCGGCGTTGCGTACGACCTTTGTGGAGATGGCCGGAAAACCGATCCAGCAGGTTGCCGAAAAGGGTGATGTTTGCTTCGAATCTTTTGACGCTCGCAGTTGGAGCAGAACAGAACTCGAACAAAACCTGGCCGAGCGCAGCCATCTGTCCTTTTCCTTGACGCAAGGCCCGCTATTTCGTGCCGCTCTCTACTCCAGATTGGAAGAAGATCATCTGCTGCACGTATCCGTGCATCACATCATTTCAGATTACTGGTCTCTGAGCCTGCTTCTGGATGAACTGGGAAAGCTTTACCAGGCCTATCACAGCAAAACTGAAGCAGAACTTGCTCCACTGGAATACAGTTACGCCGACTTTGTGCAATGGCAGGAGGAAAGGCTGTCCGGTGCGGAAGGGGAGCAGATATGGTCGTATTGGAAAGAGGAGCTGTCAGGAGAGCTAGTCCCTCTCAGCCTGCCGGCAGATTATGCCCGTCCACCTCTACAGACATTTCATGGTTCTTCCGTCCCATTCACGCTCGATGCCGCGTTAACCGAAAAGCTAAAGCAGCTTGGCGCCGGGCGGCAGGCCACCCTCTTTGCAACTCTGTTGGCTGCTTTTCAAATCTTTCTGTACCGCCTGACCTCGCAAAAGCAACTTACGGTCGGATGCCCAGTGGCAGGCAGATCAAGAGCAGAATTTGCGAACATCGTCGGTTACTTCGTGAATACCGTACCCTTGCGAGCCGATTGCCACCCACAGCAAACATTCGCTGAGTTTCTGTCTCTGGTCCGCAACCGGGCTGCAAAAGCCTTTGCACATGATTTATATCCATTTCCGTTGATGGTTGAGAGACTTGGGATAGCCCGGGATTCATCCTTGCCGCCTATCTTTCAGAGCATGTTCGTCTTTCAACAGACTTATGGAAGCCAATCGCAAGAGTTTGTGCGGTTTGCTCTAGGGCAGCCGCAGGCGCAAATCATCTTGGGCGGCTTGCCCATGGAGTCTGTACCTATAGAACAGCGAGCGGCCCAGTTTGATCTCACGCTCACGGTCGGCGAGGCACCCGAGGGTCTAATCGGATCCTGGGAGTACAACAGCGACCTATTCGAGAAGACCACCATTGCCAGGTGGGTTGAGAGTTTCTCCGTTCTCTTGCAAGGAATTCTCTTGAATCCTGAGATTCCAATGGGCCAATTGCCGATCCTTTCCGCCAGCGAACAAAACAAACTGGTAGAGGAACTGAACCGGACGGAATTGGAATATGACCAGCAGCAATGCCTTCATGAGTTGATTGAGAAGCAAGGGAAAATCAGACCCGAGAGCGCGGCAATTATTGGAGGCGAGGCAAGACTCAGTTATGCAGAATTGAATGCTCGCGCTAACCAGGTGGCCCGGCATCTTGTCCGGCTCGGAGTATGCCAGGAAGATCTGGTAGGCGTTTGTATGCGCCGTTCACCAGCAATGGTGGTGGCCATGCTGGGCATTTGGAAAGCGGGGGCCGCGTATGTGCCCTTGGATCCCCAATATCCTGAAGAGCGGCTATGGTTCATGCTGGAAGATGCAAACGCAGGAATCGTAATCACAGAAGAAAGCCTGCACGAAAAAACCAGAGGGACAGACGCTGTCATTCTGTGCCTGGACCGGCACAGAGAGCAGATCGAACAGGAGAGCGCGGCAGCCATCAACAACACGGCTACGAGCGGGCAACTGGCCTATTTGATCTACACGTCAGGATCTTCTGGAGTGCCGAAGGGAGTGATGCTGACCCACAGGAATGCCGCGTCATTCGTAGCCTGGGCTAAAGGCATTTTCACCGAAGAGGAGTTCAGCGGCGTATTGGCGGCGACTTCCATTTGTTTTGATCTTTCCGTTTTTGAATTATGGGCGACCTTGAGCTGCGGCGGTACCGTGGTGCTGGCTGACGATGTGCTCGGCTGGTGGGAAAGCCTGCGGGAAGCAAAAATCTCCCATAGCGTGCGTTTGATCAATACCGTTCCTTCAGCTATCGCGAAATTGATTGAGCAAGGAAGGTTGCCGGGTGACGTCGTGACGGTTAATCTCGCCGGCGAAGCGCTTAAAGGCGAACTCGTGAGGGGATTGTGGCAGGCAGGAAATCTTAAGCGCATCAACAATCTATATGGCCCCACTGAAACAACAACGTATTCCACATGGACCACTGTCGAAGTGCAAAAGAAAGTAACGATCGGGCGTGGCATAGGGAACACCCGGCTCTATGTCCTGGACAATCAACTGCAACTTGCCCCCTTCGGAGCGGTGGGAGAGCTTTACATTGCGGGAGCAGGCGTAGGGTGTGGATACTGGAGACGTGCAAGTTTGACAGCGGAACGCTTCCTGCCTGATCCCTACGGTAAAAGCCCGGGAGATCGCATGTACCGCACAGGCGACTTGGTGCGGTGGAACAATGGTGGAGAACTGGAATACCTGGGCCGTGCCGATCAGCAGGTAAAAGTGCGTGGGTACCGGATCGAACTGGCAGAGATTGAGGCTAGTTTGAGCGGACACACAGATGTGCGCGAGAACGCAGTTCTCATAAAAGAAAATGGCCATGAGAGATGGGTAGTTGCCTACGTTGCCCCAAGACCCGGAATGGAAATCGAAGAGGAACAACTCCGGCGATATCTGCAAGAGCGCTTGCCGCGTTACATGGTTCCTTCCTTTTTCGTGGTGCTGGAGAATTTGCCCAAGACTCCCAATGGCAAAGTTGACCGAAAAGTGCTGCCTGATCCCGTGCGGAGCACGGGGAAGGGAAGAGAGCCCCAGAACGAAACCGAAAAGAAGCTGGCAGCGATTTGGGCGCAAGTGATCCACGTGGAGCAGGTGGGAGTCGAGGAAAACTTTTTTGATCTGGGCGGGCACTCACTGTTGGCGACACAAGTGATGTCACGCATCCGGCAGGTGTTTGGGGTGGAGTTACCGCTCCCCAGTCTCCTGCAGAACCCCACTGTAGCCGGGCTTGCTTTGCAGGTGGAGATGGCAACCAGAACAAAGGTTGCGCCTTTGCAGCCTGTTGCCCGAACCCAACATCCACGATTGTCCTTTGCCCAGGAACGTTTGTGGTTTTTATCCCGCTATGAGACAGAAGCCAGTTTATACAACGAGCCTGTGGCGTTGCATTTGCGTGGCCAACTGAACAAAGAAGCTTTGCATGCCAGCTTGCAGGAGATTGTCGCCCGTCATGAAGCGTTGCGCACCAGTTTTCCGGAAACCGATGGCGTGGCCGTACAAAACATTGCTTCCACGGTCAACGTACCGATGCCTGTGGTAGAAATAGCCGAAACCGAAATGCCGGAATTTCTCCGGCGGCAGGCGCGGCTCCCATTCGATCTTTCCACCGGACCAGTCCTGCGCGCTTGTTTACTCCAACTCGGCAGCCATTACCATCTCCTGGTCGTGGTGCTCCACCACATCGTGTGCGATGGGTGGTCTTTGGGAGTCATGCTGCGGGAGTTAACTGAACTGTATGCCGCGTTCAGCCAGGGTGCTGGTTCTCCCTTAGCGCCATTGGCTGTTCAGTATGCCGATTTCACTGAATGGCAGCGGAAGCGGTTGCAGGACGAACTGCTGCGAGAGCAAACCGTCTATTGGAAAAGGCAGTTGGCAGGAGTTGAACCCCTGGATCTGCCCACTGATCGGCCGTATTCCTTTAATGCAACACTTACTGGCGCGACCGAGACCACACTCCTGCCGCAAGCATTGACCGGGCGATTGCGGTCTTGGAGCGATCAACAGAGAGTCACGCTGTTCATGAGTCTGCTGGCCGCTTTCAAAATCCTCTTGTATCGCTACAGTGGACAAACAGACATAGCCGTGGGTTCCCCGATTGCCGGCCGTACCACATCAGAGGTTGAGCCGCTGATTGGTTTATTCATTAACACCCTGGTGCTACGCACTATGCTCATGGGAGACAGTTCTATAGCGGAACTGTTGCAGCAGGTGCGCAAAATTTCAATGCAGGCCTATGCTCATCAGGACATTCCCTTTGAGCGTTTAGTAGAGATTTTAGATCCTCCGAGGAATCTCGGCCGCACACCTTTGTTTCAAACCATGTTTGTGTTGCAGAACGCTCCATTGCCCAGGCTGCCATGGCCTGACCTGGAAGCCACGCCCCAAACATTGGAAACGGGCACTGCAAAATTTGAAATATCTTTATCGGCGCGCGAGAACGAGGGCGGTCTGGAGTTGTCATTGGAGTACCGCACCGAATTATTTGCCGCGGAACGCATGAAGCGCCTTTTGCACCACTATCAAATTCTGCTGGAACAAATTGTAGAGGGTGCAGTCGAGCGAAGGATCGGTGAGCTTGAAATCCTTAGCGGGATCGAAAAACAGCAATTGCTGATTGAGTGGAACGGCACCGACATTGAATATGAACGGGAGAAGTCTCTGCCCGAGTTGGCGGAGGAGCAGGCGAAGAGAACGCCGCAAGCGGTGGCGGTTGTCTACGAAGAATCGCAGCTCACGTATGCGGATCTAAACCAGCGCGCGAATCAGTTGGCACGCTATCTACTGGAGCAGGGCGTCGGGCCCGATGTGCGTGTCGGCATCTGTGTTCCCCGATCGCTGGAAATGATGATTGGATTGCTGGGAATTCTTAAGGCAGGCGGAGCCTATGTCCCTCTCGATCCAAACTATCCGCCCGAGCGCCTTCGCTTCATGGCTGAAGATGCGGAGCTGAAGTTGCTGCTTACATGCGGGGAAGCAGCAGAAGTGACGCCAACGGGCGTTGCCCCCATTGTCAATCTCGATCTTGAATGGGAACATATTGCCCAGCAGGACCGTGACACCCTGCCGTTAACCATCCATCCAGCGACCCTGGCCTACGTGATTTACACCTCGGGAACTACCGGAAGACCCAAGGGCGTGGCCGTATCTCATGGGGCGCTGTGCAATCAGCTATGTTGGGCCGTCCGCGCATTCCAGTTGTCGGATGCCGATTCGTTTCTGCAAAGGACGTCATTCTCTTTTGATGCTTCGATCGGCGAGATATTCACCCCGTTGTTAGTGGGGGCCCGGGTCATAGCAGCTCGCGCCGGCGGCGAGCACGACCTGGACTACCTCGTGGAACTCGTGGCAACGCATGCAATCACATGTATTGATGTGCCCCCAACGATGGCACAGGCCATGCTTCTTTCTCCCGGAGTTGCGGACTGGACTTCTCTCCGGCTCGTGCTGAGCGGTAACGAGGCGTTGGGGCCGGAATTAGTGAAGTTATGGGCCCAGAAGTCTTCTGCAACACTGCTCAATTGTTATGGACCTACCGAGACCACAGTCCAGTGCGCTTATACAGGTGATCTCAAGGGAAAAAACAATGTACCCATCGGACGGCCGATCGCCAATACCCAGCTTTATGTGCTGGATTCTCATGATCAGCCAGTGGGTATAGGGATACCGGGTGAATTGTGCATTGGCGGAGATGGTTTAGCGCGCGGTTATTTGAACCGTCCGGAGCTGACGGCCGAAAAATTTGTGCCTAATCCGTTTGCCAAGGCCTCAGGAGAGCGGTTGTATCGAAGTGGAGACCGGGTACGTTGGGCATCCGACGGAAATCTGGAGTACCTGGGCCGAAGCGACCGGCAGGTAAAAATCCGTGGCTATCGTGTCGAATTAAGGGAGATTGAAGCTGTCTTAGAAAGCCACGCGGCAGTGCGACAAGCCACAGTCCTCGCCCGACACGGCCAGGAAGGCAATATGCGTTTGATTGCCTACGCGGTCTTGCAGCCTGAAACATCAGCATCTGTAAAAGAACTCCGTAACCATCTCAAAGACAAATTGCCTGACCACATGGCGCCCACCGCATTTGTGTTACTGGAGAAAATGCCGTTAACTCCGGGCGGCAAAGTGGACGAGAAAGCCTTGCCGGAGCCTGAAATCCAGGGAGGAACTGAAGAGGCTCGCGCCCGGCCACTAACACCTACTGAAGAATTGATTGCGGGTGTTTGGCCTAGCTTACTGGGAGCTTCCAACATTGGCAGAGAGGACAATTTCTTTCATCTAGGCGGCCATTCTTTACTGGTTACACAGTTGCTTGCACGGCTTCAGCAGATATTTCACCACAAGTTCGAAGTGCGCAGCGTCTTTGAATTTCCCATTTTGAAAGATCTATCCGCTTACGTAGATAGAGTAACGGCACAAACAGAGCCTTCCATCCTGCAACCAATTGTGCCGATTGGTAGAGAAAAAATCTTGCTCCCGTCTTCACAGCAGGAAAGCCTCTGGTTTCTTGATCGTTATAGCTCCAGCGGAGCAGCTTATAACCTGCCCGGAGCAGTGCGCCTGCGAGGCGACTTGAACAAAAAGGCGCTGCGGCTTAGCTTCCAGGAAATCTTGCGGAGGCATGAAATTTTGCGCGCCCGGTTCGTGGAAATAGGAGCAAGGCCGCAAATCCAGATCTGCGAAAACGCAGAATTTAATTTGCACGAACTGGACCTGCGGGATTCCGCCTCCGGAGTAGAGGCTGAAGACAGAGTGAATCATGAACTGGTGAAAGAGGCGGCTGCTCCTTTTGTATTGCCAGAAGGAGGATTGTTCCGGGTTCGGCTACTGAGAATCGGCGAACAGGAACACATATTGCTGGTCACGATCCATCACATCATTTTCGATGGTTGGTCCGTGGGTGTGCTGCTTAGCGAACTATCGGCGCTGTACGAGGCGTACAGCGAGGGGAATCCGTCTCCGCTTGCGGAGTTGGAAATTCAGTATGTGGACTATGCAGCCTGGCAGCGGGAGATGCTGGAAGGCGGAGGTCTCACAGCAGGGTTGGAATACTGGAAAAAGCAGCTAACAGGCCTTACGGTGTTGGACCTGCCTACGGACCATGCGCGGCCTGCCGTTCAAAGTTTTCGTGGAACAACGGAGGAATGGAGACTTCCGGCAGAGATAAATACCGGTCTGAGCAAATTGAGTCAGGAGCATGGAGTCACGCTGTTCATGACTCTCCTTGCTGGATTGCAGATTCTCTTGGCCCGCTACAGCGGCCAGGAAGACATCACAGTTGGTTCACCCATTGCCAACCGTACCCATTCACAGTTGCAGGCACTCATCGGTTTCTTCGTAAATACCCTGGTGTTGCGCGGTGATTTGAGCGGTAATGCGCCAGTTACAGAAATCTTACGTAGAACCCGAGAGACTTGTTTAGCGGCCTATGCGCATCAGACCGTCCCCCTGGAGATTTTGGTGGACGAATTAGAGCCGCACCGGGACCTGAGCCAGAATCCGTTATTCCAGGTCGTCATGGTATTACAGAACACCCCCATGGGCGCAATGCAGTTGCGGGGAGTAGATATGACTCTGCTTCCCTCGGCCGCCACCGGAGCAAAATTCGACCTGGCCCTAATCATTGATGAAGGCCCAGAAGGTTTGCACGGATTCGTAGAGTATGCGACTGACTTGTTTGAAGCAGAGACGATCCGCCAGATGCTGCGGCACTACAACCAGGTTTTGCGGGAGATGATGCGCGATGCAAAGCAGTGCGCTTTCACTCTGCCAATACTGGCCGAATCTGAACGTCACCAATTGCTTGTCGCCTGGAACCAGACGGCTGGCGCGTCTGCACTACAGGCCATCCATGAGTTGTTTGAGCAACAGGCGGCGCGAACGCCTCTGGTGCAGGCCGTCCACCACAAAGGGCAGGTGCTGACGTATGAGGAATTGAACCAGCAGGCGAACCAGCTAGGACGCTATTTGCAGTCATTGGGCGTTGGTCCCGAAATGGAAGTGGCGGTATACATGGAGCGTAGCCCGGAGATGTTGGTTGGAATCCTGGGAATCCTGAAAGCGGGCGGGGCCTATGTGCCCTTGGATCCTAGATCGGCGTCGCGCGAGCTGGAGGTTGTGATCGAAGCCGTAAACCCGCGAGTGCTTATCACCCAGCGAACTGTATCTTCCCAATTGCCGCAGGTTTCCGCCAATATCATCCTCTTAGACGAACAATGGGACAAGATCAGCCGGCACAGCTCGCGGAATATGGGCGTGATGGCCCCAGAGAATTTGGCCTGTGTGATCTACCGTACCCAACCGGCCGGACCTCCAAGAGGCGTGGCGATCCAACATAGCAGCGCAGTTGCCATGGTGCACTGGGCACAAACTGCATTTCTGGCGGAAGACCTTTCCGGAGTGCTGGCGTCCACTCCCGTGAACCTGAACGAGTCTTTGTTTGAGATGTTTGCCCCTCTTTGTACGGGAGGTACGGTCTGGATAGCGGAGCACCCGTTCGATCTGGCAGATATAGCTGAATCCGGCCAGGTGAAGTTAATCCAGGCTCCGCCATCAGCCATACGTGAACTAGTGCGGACGAAAGCCATGCCCGGCTCAGTACGGACAGTGAACCTCTGCGGAGAAACAGCACCTGAAGGAGTGGCGCCAAAGATCTATGGAGGAAGCAGGATCGAGCGGCTCTTCAATCTGTATGAACAATCAGAGTACGCCGGCTGCTCTACCCAGGCGCTTTTGCCACCTTGTCCTCAGAACGGCTCCGCCCCAATTGGCGGCCCCGCAATGAATACGCAAGTTTTTGTGCTGGACCAGTACCTGGAGCCTGTTCCCATCGGTGTAGTGGGGGAATTGTATTTGGCAGGCGTAGGGCTGGCGCGCGGATACATGAATGAGCCCGACCTAACCGCCAGCCGGTTTTTGCCCAACCCTTTTAGCGCCATAGGAGGAGAGCGTTTCTATCGGACCGGAGACTTGGTGCGTTATCGAGCGGATGGCAAGCTGGACTTCCAGGGGCAGCAAGACGAGCAGATCAAAATTCGGGGCCGTCGAGTACAACTCAGCCAGATTGAGACTGCCCTTCAGCAACAGTCTGAGGTGGAAGATGCAGTTGTGAAGTTTCAAACTACAGACAAAAGGCTGGTTGCCTACATCATCCCCGCAGCCACTTCCGATAAAAGTGAAACATGGGAGCAGAACTGGCGGCAGAGTTTGCGGGCCAAACTGAAACGGATTCTGCCCGAATATATGGTTCCTTCAGACCTGGTGCCGCTGGAGAAGTTCCCATTGTGCGCAGACGGCAGATTGGATTCCAAAGCGTTACCCGTAGTCGCACTCCCGGCCACATCCTCTAGCCAGGTGAATTTGCCTCTCAGTGAGGCCGAACAGACCATCGCGACAATCTGGAAACAAGTCTTAAAAATTGAGGAAGTCGGAATTGACGATAACTTCTTCGATGTCGGCGGGCATTCACTGGTGATTCCCGAAATTCATCTGGCGCTGCAAAACGCCTTTGGCACGAGCCTGGAAATCGTGAAGTTGTTCCAATATCCGACAGTGCGATCTCTGGCGGAGTGTCTGCAGGCTGAAAAGGCCAAGCCCGGGGAGAGTCAACCAGTTTGGTCCTATGAAACAATGGAAGCAGAACCGCCGAGAAGCCGCACACAAGGGTTTGCCATTGTGGGAATGGCTGGAAGATTCCCCGGCGCCGGCAATATTGAAGAATTCTGGCAGAACCTTCAGGCCGGAATCGAGTCAATCACCGATTTTTCCGACGAAGAGATGCGGGCCGCCGGAGTTAGCGAGGAACTCCTTGCCTCTCCCGACTACATTAAACGTGGCTCCGTCGTAACGAATGCTGATCTCTTCGATGCTGGATTCTTTGACATCAGCGCCCGCGAAGCGGAACTGATTGATCCCCAGCAGCGGGTTTTCCTGGAATGCGCCTGGGAGGCATTGGAGAATGCCGGCTATACAGCAAAAAGCTATCCGGGCAAGATTGGCCTTTATGCGGGTAGCGGCGCAAATACCTATTTCTTGAATTTGTTGACGGATGCTAATTCCCTGTATTCCAAAGATACCGCTGCTGTCTTGTTTGCCAATGGCAACGACTTTCTGGCCACACGGGTATCTTACAAACTGGATTTAACGGGTCCCAGCCTCACAGTGCAGACCGCCTGTTCAACCTCCCTGGTGGCAGTCCACATAGCGTCCCGGGCGTTATTGAATCGTGAATGCGATATTGCCATGGCCGGCGGAATTACGATTCAAGCCCCGCAGAACATCGGTGAAGTCTTTCAAGAAGGAGGAATCGTTTCTCCCGATGGACACTGCCGGACATTTGACGAGCGCGCTCAAGGAACCGTTAGGGGCAACGGTGTAGGAATTGTCGTCATGAAGAGACTTGAAGACGCATTGCGGGATGGCGACCACATCCGCGCAGTGATCAAAGGCTCGGCCATCAACAATGATGGTGACGACAAGGTTGGTTATACCGCGCCGAGTATTAAAGGCCAGCAAGATGTAATCCGGCAGGCCCTGCTCGAATCGGGCGTAAATCCTGAGACGATCACTTATCTTGAAGCTCACGGAACGGCGACATCCTTGGGAGACCCAATTGAGATCTCTGCCCTTACACAAGCGTACCGGGGATCCGGCGCAGAGAAGAACGCGTTTTGCGCTATTGGTTCAGTTAAGTCCAACATCGGCCACACGGATGCCGCTGCCGGAGTTGCAGGTTTGATCAAGACTGTGCTGGCCCTTGAGCACAAATTGATTCCACCTACTCTCCACTTCGAACATCCCAATCCCAAGATTGATTTCGAACATAGCCCGTTTTATGTGAATACGACTCTTGCGGAGTGGAATCCCCAAAATATGCCCCGGCGGGCGGGTGTAAGTTCGTTCGGGATCGGTGGAACCAACGCGCATGTAGTCGTGGAAGAGGTACCGTTGGACGATGCGCTTTCTGTGTGCCGGCCATGGCAATTGGTATTGCTGTCCGCGAAGACACCCACAGCGCTGGAAACTGCGGCCGCCAACCTCGAAGTGTATCTACAGAAAAACAATTCCGTCAGCCTGGCGGATATTGCACATACGTTACAAGTAGGGCGCGCAGAATTTGTCCATCGCTGTTTTGTGGTGGCAGAAAATGTTGCGGGCGTAAGCGAGGCGTTGAATTCCCGGCTCGCAAAGCCGCTGCCAAGCTCTGCAGTCTCCCGCGAGAGTTGCCGGGTAGCCTTCCTCTTTCCTGGACAGGGATCGCAATTTGTCAACATGGGCAAACACCTCTATGCCCAGGAACTCCTGTTCCGCGAACTGGTAGACCAATGTTCAGAGCTGCTTCAACCGATATTGAAATTGGATCTGCGCAACGTTCTCTATCCAAGTCCGGAACAATATCAATGGGCAGAATCAGAATTGCGCGAAACCCGAACCACTCAGCCGGCGCTTTTTGTCATTGAATATGCCCTGGCCAGGATGTGGATGTCATGGGGGCTTGTGCCAGAAAGCATGCTGGGCCATAGCGTTGGGGAATACGTTGCCGCATGTCTTGCAGGTGTGTTCTCTCTCGAAGATGCGTTGAACCT
>DASZEU010000551.1:0-5540 GCA_035940535.1 Candidatus Angelobacter sp. | reverse complement strand
GTTGAGCACGCGCCGCGCATACGGGTTCAGACCAAACGAGATGTTGCTGACGCCCAGAATGGTTTTGACTTCAGGCAGCTCTTGCTTGATCTGCCGGATGGCCTTCAGGGTCTCGACTCCGGCGTTGCGATACTCCTCCTGGCCGGTGGAGATAGGCAGCGTAAGCGCATCGAAGATCAGATCGATGGGACGGATGCCATATTTTTCCGTGGCCAGCTTATAGATTCGCTTGGCGATGGCAGTCTTCTTTTCCGCGGTGAGCGCCATGCCTTCTTCATCGATGGTCAGCGCCACCACGGCAGAACCATAGCGCTTGGCCATGGGCAGGACTTTCGAGGTGCGCTTTTCGCCATCTTCCAAATTGATTGAGTTGATGATGGCCTTGCCGGGAATACGCTTGAGCGCCTCTTCAATTACGTCGGCTTCGGTGGAATCCACGACGATGGGAGCAGGCACACGGGTAGCAACCTTATTGAGGATGCTGGTGATATAGCCCTTTTCGTCCTCGCCGACAATGGCACAGCACAGGTCGAGCATGTGCGAGCCTTCGTTGACCAATTTCTTGGCCAAGGCGAGGATGTCGTCGTATTTGCCGCCGCGCACCATGTTCTTGAAATGCTCGACCCGTGTCGTGGTGTTCATCTCCTCGGCCACGATGAGCGGCTTAGGATCGAGATCGAGCGGAACCATGCTGTAGGCGCTGGAGGCGCCCGGAGTAGTCGTGACCTCGCGCTTCGCCGGTTCCAAATTGGCGCACACCTCGGATACCGCTTTGATATGGGCGGGCCCAGTGCCGCAGCAACCGCCTACAACGCGCACACCGTATTCGGTGATGAACTTCTTGTGCCACTCGGCCAACTCTTGCGGCGTAAGCTTGTAATGCGCGTGCCCTCCAACGTTTTCAGGCAGGCCGGCATTAGGCAGCACAGAGATATCCTTGGGAGCATTGTGCGCCAAATAGCGTACCGCATCGTTCATCTCCTTGGGACCCGTGGCGCAGTTCAGCCCGATAATCTCGCAGTCGAAAGGCTCAATGGCAGTTTCGGCCGCGCCGATTTCCGTGCCGAGCAGCATGGTGCCGGTGGCCTCCAGAGTGACCTGCATCTGCACCGGCAGCCTCTTGCCGGCGGTCTTCATGGCATCAAAGGCAGCAGCTAGGGCGATCTTGGATTGAAGAAGATCCTGGGAAGTTTCGATCAACAGGACATCGACCCCGCCATCGATCAGACCCAGGATCTGTTCGACAAAGGACTTCCACATATCATCGAAGCTGATGTGTCCCAGCGAAGGCAGCTTGGTCGTCGGTCCAATGGAGCCAGCTACAAAGCGCGGACGGGCCGGGGTCGAAAAGTCGCTGGCTACCTCACGGGCAATCTGGGCGGCCCGTTTATTAATCTCATGGACCTTCGCTTGCAGATCGTATTCACCCAACACGATGCTCGCGCCGCCAAAGGTATTGGTCTCCACAATGTCGGCGCCAGCCTTGTAATAGGTGGCATGGATGTCCTTAATAATGTCGGGGCGGCTCAGGACGAGCAGCTCGTTGCATCCTTCGTTGCCCCAGAAATCATCGAGCGAGGGCTGGCGCTCTTGGATTTGGGTACCCATGGCGCCGTCGTAGATAACGACACGTTCGCGAACTGTTTCTAAAAACGATTTCATTAGGTTTGAGTCGAGACCCGCGGGTATCTCGGGTTCCCGCTGCATTTCTATTGTAAAGGCAAAATCAAAACCTCACACGGAGACTCGGAGGCACTGAGAAAACCCAAGCTCACCGCAGAGACCGCAGAGCAAGCGCAGAGGACCGCAGAGACGAATTAAATACAGGGCTTTAGCCTAATGTCACTTACTTTTCGTGGAGTTAGTATCAATTCTCCCTCTAAAACGTTCTGTCATCCTGAAAGGCGCGTTCTTTGCGGCTTGAAGAGCCTGTCCTGAGGTTCCGCCGAAGCAACCCCGAAAATGCATAAATCTCTTCGCTACGGAGCGAAAAGATAAATACGGCAAATTCTCGAAACCATGTAACGTTTGTGTGTTGTCGTTCACTAATTCTTGAAAGGTTGCGAGTCTAGTAAAAATCAATGGGAAGGAGTTCCGTGCTACAAAATCTTTTTCGCCCTAAACGTGCAGCAGAAGCATCCAGCGAAGCACGACCTTGGCCAGATCCAATGGACATGCTCCCTCATCCTTCAAACCAGGAATTATTTAACTACTTGGTGGCCAATTGGCAAAGCCGTGGATTTGCCCAGCATGAACTAGGCGCCATTTCTCTTGCTCATCCCGATTTGGTCGTGGTGTTTGACAGTCTTGTGGACGAGCTCGACGAATCCGTAAAACTTACGAAAGCTACAATTTACGGAATACGCCTTGCTGCGACCTCCTATCATCTTGTGTTTGCGTGGGCAAAAGGAGTGGACGCCATTTTTGTGGAGCTTCGGCCTGAACGTCATAAAGAGGCGCTCGCGATGGGTGGCAGGTTAGATGCCACTTATCCGCCAAATTGGGTGGAATTTCTGGCTGGTGGAACGCGGATGCCAGCCGCACAAAGTTCACAATGGCGAGATGTGATTCGATACTGGATGCAGGTCAGCTATACCGACAGCCTGGAGGGGACTGCCACTCAAAAAACTATCGCTGCGGGAGGACTAATCCCACCACCGCCCCTGGACGCGCCTAAACAAGTAGACCAAGTAAACAGCACCGTGACCATTACATTGACACTCAGCGCTAGGCTGGCTGATCTGGATAGCCTCGCTCCGCTCTGTGTTGCATTGCTCCCCCCTGAGACGTTTGAAGCTGCCAAACATCACATCACGCGCACGAGGAGTGGGTTGACTGCCGTTTCCGATACAGGCGACTTGTCAATTAGATTTCCCGATCGCCCGAACAATCTACGATTTCTCTTTCTCGGAGGTGTCATGGGGTTCCTGGTCGGTGCGAATCTTTTTCGCTTTGGTGTTGCTCCACTTCTTTGCGCTCTAATCGGGGGACTTCTTGTTACCTTCGCGGCTTTCTTAATCAGCCTTTTCCAACCCGAAGACATGGTAATCCGAGGGCCGTTAGATGACGTAAGGAAAGCTTCGGACGCGCTTTGTTCATGGCTTTCCGCCGGAACCCGACGCAAAGCTCGGCTTGAGGTCTTAGATAAGACCTATATCAAGGCTGAAGCTCGGAGGCCGGAGGATGTCACGCCCATGTTTCGGACCGCTGCCAGTCTTCAGGAAGAACAACGAGTCGTGACTTCCGCCAACAAGTAGTGGCTGTGCGCCGAACCGGCCTTTTTCGGGACGGTCGCCGGACGAGACTTGTTGGCCTTCGCCTTGGCAGATCTTCTTTTCTTCAACGATGCGCTCCCCGCTGTTGAATTATGATATTTTCGTTGCGGGGATTTCCGCTTTATTTCGTTAGAAGGGATTGGCGTTTGGTTGGGCAGCGGGAACCGCGCTTTGCAATCATCCTATAATAAGTCACTCAAATTGAATCAGGCGTAGATCAGTCTGATCAGCGTCATCAGCGGTAAGGTTTTTGGTTCTGATCCTTAGTAATATCGCTATGACCTTGACCAGAAGCTTGCAAATCCGCCCAACTTATGGTATAAACAAAACAGTAGGGTCAACAATTCGCGTCATTCGCGAGGACGTTAACTGTCGTGGCTTATTGAACGGGGTTGGCGGAGCTATATAAAAAACATTCGCTCCCGCTTTGGCCAAAAGATTAGAAAATCCCAATCCTGATTTGTTCGGCCCTGCAACCCCGCCCCATCGTCAGCTTTTAACCAACTTTAAACCAACTTTCTGGCCATCAAGGCCCCGTGTTCAAACGCCGATCATGCCTCTTGTAGCGGTGTAGCGGCATAATTCCATAATCCGAAGAAGTCACGTCCTGCTCAACGCATCGGTTTGTAATACCCGTAACTGGGTGCTACCATTCAATTTACTCTCAGGAGGTTTCTTTATGTCTGATCGTGATAGCAACAATAATTTGATATGGTTCTTAGCCGGGCTTGGGTTTGGCGCTCTGGTGGGCGTGTTGTATGCTCCCCGCTCCGGCCGGGAAACTCGCGAAGCCATCCGTAGCACAGCCCTAGAAGGCCGCGATTACATTAAGAACAAGGGCCGCGATGCCAAAGACACGGTAAGTGAATGGGTGGAGCGGGGCAAAGAAGTAATCAACCGGCAAAAAGAACAGTTCGGCTCAGCCATTGATGCTGGCCGCCAAGCTTACCGTGAGGCGGCGGGCGAAGGGACCAATAAGCCCAAGGGATAGCTAAACTAGGATTGAATCTGTGTCGCCGATTGAGTGATAGGTGGATGGGGGGATTTAAAACTAAAACCTGAATCCATTGACCCGAATCTTTTTTACAAAGCCACGCTTAGGAGCACAAGACTCAAGTGAACCAAACAGTGCTTGCCATCTTTGTTGTTTGCGCTTCTGTAGCCATCATCCTGCAGTTAGTGGTTCTGTATGCGTTTTACAAAGCTGCGACCAGGAGTTCGACACAAATGCAAGAAACAATCGGGCGGCTGGAGCAGAAAACCGAGCCTATCCTGACCACCGCCCAGGTTATCCTGCAAGATGCACAACCGAAGATCAACGAGATCACAAGCAATCTGGCTGAGGCTACGGCCATTGTGCGGGCCCAGGTCTCCCAGGTCTCGGATGCGACAAGTGAGATCGTAGAAAGGGCGCGAACGCAAGCAGCGCGCCTGGATGAACTGATCCAATCTACCATGGAAAAAATCGAGCAAACAACTGACTTCCTGCAAAACGCCGTGGTAATGCCAGTGCGAAGGGTCCATGCCATTGTTCAAGCTGTAGGAGCAGGGCTGAGCTTTCTGAAGCGGGGACATTCACAAGAAAGAATTGAGAATGCCGGGGACGGAGAAGAAGAGATGTTCATCTAGGAAGCACTCAGCCGTCAGCACTCAGCATTCAGCCAGCAACGATCCTTCAGAACCTTCTGTACCTCCTGAGCCCACGGAACGTTCAACGCAGTGCGTATCTGAAAACATGAGCAAAATTGATTGTTGCAGGTGTCCTTAAAGAGGATTACCTGCAACCAGTGCCGAAGGCATGTTAGTGAGTAGGCCCACACGTCAGTGTCGGTAAGAGTAGTTGAAGATGTCGAGTCGCCGGAAGCGACGGCAGAAATATTTTCTGAAAATCGATGATGGCGTTTCCGGGATAACGACGAGGAGGTCATGGCTTCTTTGTTTGGATAGCATATTTACCGCAATCTGGCGTCGCCTTCGGCGACTTGGCATCATTATTTCTTCAGTTACCCGCACTGACGCGCAGGCCTACTCTCTAAAGTCCACTAAAAATTTGTCTTAGGAGGCCAAGCTGTTACGTGGCTGAATGCTGAGTGCTGAGTGCTGAATGCTGAGTGCTACTTTGCTGAACGCTTCTTACCGCATCCCCTTGGAGGACACTACGCGCGCTACCGCTAGCATGGCGATTGCTTCTGCGGAAGGGTCACGTAACTGTTGGGCGCGGGTCAGGGCATTCACGGCGTCGATTTGCGCTGCGGCTTCGCTTAC
>DASZEU010000550.1:0-4444 GCA_035940535.1 Candidatus Angelobacter sp. | reverse complement strand
CGGAGTTGGAACCGGAATTCGGGGTTTGACTGGCACGAATAACTGACGCGATTTAGGCACCGGGGCTGCGTCACGGGAGAGTATGCAGCCCCTTTTTTGGAAGGATGGAGTTGTGCTGGCATGGAACCAAGAAACGCGAACGCAACCGAAACGCGGACAGCAGCCGTTGTTCAAGAGATTGTGCGATTTTTTGACGACCAAGCTTGATGTTGGCGCGCTTCTGACAGACCTCGCCTTAGAACAGCAGAGAAATTCGCAGTCCATTCCTATCAGTCAGAGCCAGATTCGAAAAACTAAGCCGGCACGACTGTTATTTTTCCCAACCAAAAAGTCACAAAGCAAGGCCGGAGTCCTAAGCCGGTAAAGACATCTCTTGAATCTCACCAAAAACGCTACGACCCGCTAATCACCAACCGAAAGGACAATTCGCGATGGCCGACAAACCTCACAAGGGTAAAGAAATGCTCAAACCTCTGGGAGAACGAATCCGCGATCTTAGGATCAAAAAAGGGTGGTCGCAGGAAGCAATGGCCACAGTCGCCGCCATGAATGCGCAGCATTTAGGCGAAATCGAGCGGGGCGAAATTGACTCGTCTCTGGACGCTCTCTTCCGAATTGCGACGGCATTCAAGATAACGCTCTCTGAATTATTTCAAGGAGTCGTCTGATTGCCCACACTGCCAAAGTTTTTGCAAGAGTTTCCAGCCATTGCGGAGCGCATTGTTGACATTGGCCGGGGAGACCAACGCTTTTTAGGTCACTCGAAATCGCTCGCCGGTAAAGCCTGTCTGTAACTCTTCGACCTGCTTTTTCAAATCGGCAATTTCTTTCCTGAGGATGGCGACCTCATTCTCAAGGTGTTCGATGCGCTCCAGGTCTATCTCATTGCTGGTGGCGGCTGCGCTTGACGAAGGCGCTGGCTCCCAGGGTTCCGCATCGCCGCTTAGCAGGTGCATGTAGCGGGCTTCTTTTGTTCCTGGCTGCCGAGGTAGCACTTTCGCCAACGGCGGGTCGCGCTGCATCAGGCTCTGGAGGGCACTCTGCACTTCGGATAGATCTTCGAAGCGGTGCATCCGTTCGGTGCGTCCGCGCAGTTCACCGGGCGTTTGGGGACCTCGCAGGAGCAACACGCACAGGATGGCGGTCTCGCGACGGTTGAAGTTGAAGACCTCCTGCATACGATGTTCGTATTTCGTCACGCGGCTATCTGCACCGCTGGTGGGGCCTGCCAGTCGTTTCTCGCTGAGGTTGCGCAATGCCAGTCTAACTGTGTCCTCATCCAGAGTCATGGTGGGTTCGCGGTTGGATTTTTGGTTACATGCGTTGATTAGAGAATTCAAGGAAAGCGGATAGTAATCCGGGGTCGTGATGTCTTTTTCAATCAACGAACCCAAGACCCGCGCTTCAGCTTGATTCAATATGATATTCACAGTTATTACCCTTTTGAGCGTCGCATTTGCGATTATAAGCTTCCTGGCTGCGATGGAGACAGATGCGGGAATTGGGTAATTTTGTAATTTGGTAATTGGATAATTTAAATGAAAAGGGGAATCTTTTGGCGCCAACAAAGGTATCAGAATCCTTCAACCAGAGCACGCGAGCTGTCTTGAAGTCAGATTTATCCCATTGTGGGTTCCAATATGGGAACAAACAGTCTTTTTTTGTCATTACCCCTATGCTTTTTACTGGCGTAACCATTACACTGATACGGACGCAACCCCCGCGAATTGAATAGTCTTGGAGACGATCATGGCAAAGCGAGCTCGTCCAACGCGCAAGAAAAAATCATCCCGCCCGGAAGGGTTCTTGCTTGGACTGCGCAAGAAGCTGGGCATTAAGACATTGAAGGAAGTGAAGCAGAATGCGCTGCAAAAAGCCCTTGTAGCAACCAAGGGAGACAAGGCGCTCGCTGCGGCCTTGCTGGGAATCGGCAAGACTACCCTTTACCGTTCGTTAGCGGATTAAAGTCCTCGCCGCATATTAGGCCTGCGCCGTATATATCCGCGCCGTATATAAAAGGTACGGCTAAAGATAGAAGTGTGCATTCACCCAGATTGACTTGGAGTTAGTGAGGCAGGCGTCGTCAACCATGAAATTGACCGGGAATCGTTGCCCGATGTTTTCTGCCAGATAGTCGAGCGCAGCGTCGGAGGCAAGATTCTGGGACACTCCCTTTGCCCCCAACAGACGTTCAACATTCGCGTACCACTATGTGAAGCCGCAATTCTCTGTTTCCGCGCAGTGTCGTATCATGGCGGGGTTCAAGTTAAACGCCAGAAATGGCTGGTAAGATTTGAATGCCAGCCTCGTACCATATCAGCAGAGGAGCCTCTAATTCATGCTGACGGCCATTGATTGGACCATCATGATTGTCTATTTCGTTTTTGTGCTGGGCATCGGCCTGGCTCTGAAACGATACATGCGGACCAGTACCGATTTTTTTCTCGCTGGCCGCGCCATTCCCGCCTGGATCTGCGGCCTGGCTTTTATCTCGGCCAACCTGGGGGCGCAAGAAGTGATTGGGATGGCTGCCTCAGGCGCGAAGTACGGCATCTCCACCAGCCATTTTTATTGGATCGGCGCAATTCCCGCGATGATCTTCGTGGGCGTGTTCATGATGCCCTTCTATTATGGTTCGCGCGCGCGCTCCGTACCGGAATACCTGCGGCTGCGGTTCGATGAAAAAACTCGGGGCTTTAATGCCGTTTCGTTTGCGGTCATGACGGTGTTTTCTTCCGGCATCTCCATGTATGCGATGGCCAAGCTCATTCAGACACTGCATGTTTTCGACGCGCCTTTCCAACGACTCGGTCTCCCGTTGTCGTGGGTGTTCCACGCCGGCATTTTGGTTTCGGCCGCGGTGGTGCTCGCCTACATTTTTCTCGGAGGCCTCTCCAGCGCCATCTACAACGAGGTCCTTCAATTCTTTCTGATCGTTGCCGGGTTTCTGCCTCTGGTTTTTCTGGGATTGAGAAATGTAGGCGGCTGGTCCGGACTCAAAGAAAAACTGGCCGCGGGCTACACCCATTCGTGGGTGGGAATGGGAAGCGCGCATACGAACCGATTGGGCGTGGAATGGTTTGGCTTGGCTATGGGCCTGGGATTCGTGCTCTCCTTCGGTTACTGGTGTACTGACTTCCTCGTGGTACAGCGGGCCATGGCTGCCAACTCCATGAGCGCCGCGCGCCGCACTCCCTTGATCGCCGCATTCCCCAAGATGTTCTTTCCGTTATTGGTAATTCTGCCAGGGTTGATTGCTATCGCGCTGCCAACTCCGAGTTCGACTACCGTAGCCAGCACGCATGGCACTGCTGCGGTTTCCCAAGGCCAGGGGATCATTCCTCCAAAAATCGATCCTGCAACCGGCGGGCCGCTGCATGACAATCAGGGAAACGTGCAACTCGATTACGATCTTGCCATTCCCAACATGCTGCTTCATTACTTCCCGACGGGAATCCTGGGACTCGGATTGACGGCCCTGCTCGCCAGCTTCATGTCGGGGATGGCAGGCAATGTCACCGCCTTTAACACCGTTTGGACGTACGACATTTACCAGTCCTACATCAATCCCAAGGCGAGCGATCAGCACTACCTGCGGATGGGACGCATGGCCACTGTCTTTGGTATTGCCTTGTCCATCTCCGCTGCCTACATGGCCAACAGCTTTAACAACATCATGGACATGCTCCAATTGGTGTTTGCCTTTGTGAATGCTCCGTTGTTTGCGACATTCCTGCTGGGCATGTTCTGGAAGCGGACTACCGGACATGGCGCCTTTACCGGGCTGCTGGCTGGAACCCTGACGGCTGCGCTGCATCACTCCCTCACGCTGCCCGTGGGCGCGGGGCCGGGCGTGAAGGGCGGATGGCTGGCGCTAGTACATACATATCCAAGCGAGATGGCGCAAAACTTCTGGACTGCGATTTTTGCCTGGACAGCGTGTTTCGTCGTCACGATTGTGGTGAGTTTGCTCACGCGGCCTTATGAACCAGGGCGGCTTAAGGGCCTGGTGTATTCTTTGACCGAGCGGCCGCAAACGCAGAACTTACCTTGGTATCAACGGCCTGAGATTCTGGCTGTGATCGCCTTGGTTATCGTTGTGTTGCTGAACATTATCTTCATGTAGCAGATTTCACGAATTAAGGAAAAGTAATGAAACTCGATATCCGCTTGCCTCTCGGACTCCTCTTCCTGGTCTTTGGACTGCTGTTGGGGAGTTATGGCCTCTTCGGCAGCAAGACTATTTACGAACGCTCGCTGGGCATCGACATCAATCTTTGGTGGGGCCTCGTTATGCTGGTATTTGGTCTGGCAATGGTCCTGCTCGGTCGCCGGGGCGAGCGCCGGGCCGCCAGCCAAGCGGCCTCTTCCGGGGATGACGTGGTTGCCCGAGGCCCTTCTAAACACTAATGAATCGGGGCGTCACTCCTGTTGTATCCTGTGC
>DASZEU010000549.1:0-5485 GCA_035940535.1 Candidatus Angelobacter sp. | reverse complement strand
ACGCTGAAAGCGCTGCGGGACGCTGCTCAAAGACGGCCACCCGCGGCGGCTGAAGTGGCAGTTTTCGCCGACCCCGTTTTTGAAGTGGATGACGCGCGCGTACCCCACAGCTCTTCCTCTTTGCCAAAAGCCAATAAGCCTGTGGACGTAATCCATGTGACACGGGACGTTCTTGGATCAGCATATATACCAAGATTGCCACAGTCGCATGATGAAGCCCAAGCAATCGTAGACGCCTACGGACCAAAAAACGTGTTTCGGCGCGAGGGCTTCAATGCTAATCGCAAAACTGCGCGCGAGAAACTCGGTCAGTATCGATTTATTCATTTTGCTACACATGGTTTCCTGGATACTCACCATCCGGCACTTTCAGGACTCGTCCTGTCGATGGTTGATAAAAATGGGAAAGGCCAGGATGGCTACTTGCGCTTAAGAGACATCTACGACTTGAAACTGTCGGCCGACTTGGTCGTGCTAAGCGCCTGCGAATCGGGCCTGGGCAAAGACCTGGAATCCGAAGGCATGATCGGCCTCACCCGCGCCTTTCTTTATGCCGGTTCCAGCCGGGTGGTTTCCACCCTCTGGAAGGTGGATGATCAAGCTACTGCCCAGTTGATGGAGCACTTTTATCAACGCCTTCACAAGGGCGAGAGTCCCAGCCTTGCCCTGCGGGGCGCACAATCAGATCTAGCGGCAAAGCCAGATTGGAACTTGCCCTATTACTGGGCAGCCTTCGTGTTGCAGGGGGAATATCGGTGGACTAACGAAAAGCATGCAATCAAGGCCATTCCACCTCATGACTAAGACCCGAATAGAGAATTAGGAGAAGATAGAATTTCAAAGTACTAAGTTGTAGTATCGTTATTTCGTTTTTCTCCAAATCTCTTTTCAATCTGCTCTACAGAGGCATTGGTCTCAATGAAGAATAGGTGGACCCTTACTCCCGATGCTTTTAACCGATTGCTTGCATGGCTCTCTTCCGATAGGGAAGAGGCGGGGAGAAAATACGAAGAAGTCAGACAAAAATTGATCCTCTTTTTTACCAAGCGCGGCCATCTGGAGCCTGAAGATCTGACTGATGAGAGCTTGAACCGGGTCGCCAAGAAACTGGAATCCGGAGAGATGAACTATTCGGGTGATCCTCGTCGCGATATCATGGGCTTTGCCAAGCATGTTTCCCAGGAAGACCGCAAAGAGCCACGACCGGATCCGATTGAGGACTTGCCTGTGCCGTACCCACTTCCACGCGATCGGGAATTATTATTTCGCTGCCTGGAGCAATGCATGGCGAGTCTATCGGAACACAGCCGAAATCTTGTAAGCCGCTACTACCAAGAGGAAGGGAGCAAGAAGATACTAATTCGGCAATTACTTGCGGATGAGGAAAACACTGGAATGCAGACGTTGAGGACCAGAATCTGCCGAATCCTCAAGCCGCTGCGCGAATGTTTCTTTACCTGCATCGAGAAGGAAACTGCCAATTAAACCGTTATAGAATTGTAGGAGGCGCCAATGAGTTCCAATCTCCCCGAGGAGAGCGTAATTAGAGAGTACCTGCTGGGCACCCTTCCGGAGCAGGATTGGGACGCCATTGAGGAGAAGCTGCTTTCAGACAAAGAATTTGCAGATTTTGTGGATTCTATTGAAGATGAAATCATCGAAGAGTACCTGACCATCCACAATCATTTCTTGCGTCCTCGGGAGCGGCAGCGCAAACTTTTGTTTGCCAGTGTACTGCGTTCCAAACTGCAAAAAAAACAACAGGTCCCAGTCCCCGTTGACTTTTCACGCCGATTGCCTACGGCCCGCACCGCGCGCCCTTATTGGGCGGCCGTCATAGGAGCGGCAGCAGTTTTGTTGCTATCAACGGCGCTTTTAGCTGTGTACACAGCCGGCTTACACCGCAATCTGGAAGTAGCGAAGACGCGAACCAATAATGCTGAATCCATGCTGGCCCAGATCAAGACACAGATGTCGAGTTTGCAGAATGAACCGAGACCTGGCGAGAACTCTGTGGATATTGCAGCCGAACTTCGTGACACTGGTGATTCTTATCGGCATCCATTTACATCAGATACAACGTCGCTGCGCGTCCGACTCCCCGTAGACGAGCCAATTTCCCCTCCGTATTCTGTTGAACTCCGATTCAGAGACCCTGCTGGCAAAGCCCTTTGGTGGCAGGATAATCTTCAGCCAGAAGCGCGCACTTTGGTCTTCGTCATTCCCTACTCTGGCCCCGGACAGTATTATCTCAATGTGTTCCGGCGCGGCAATCCAGCTAGCGCATCAGGAAAAAAATACCAATTTGCTACTGAGCAAGCGCACGATCCAGCATTGAAGCATTAGTTTTAATTTCTAATTTGAAAGCCAAAGATCAAGCCCTTAACACTGATGACGCTGATTTGAACTGATCAACACTGATAATTCAGGAGCGGGTGGTCGTGAACATACCACTGGCTTTGGCGGTAAATTGCTTCATGAGCGATGAGCTTTTAGTCCAGGCTTTTTCGCATCCGGCTTTGAAGTAGGACACAGGGGAATTTTTTGATTTATAACCTGTAATTTCTAATTTTGAGTTTTGAATTGGGACATTGAGACAAGGGTTGATTTTATTGGGTGAAATTGAAGAATTGGGTGAGTGGTTCAGTTGGTAATTGGGTAGTTTTCGGGGCGGGTTGTCTTGACTACCGGTTCGTTCCTTTTCAGTGGATTCGGCTGCGGGATTTCCTGCTGTATCTTTTACGGCATTTTCCCCGGTGGCTTCTGTATGTGGGGCGGGCAGGTAACGCTCCCAGGCTTCGATGAAGTCGGATTGTTGGTAGCCTCGGAGTTTCTTTTCTCCTCGGCGCTGGCTGCGGCTGTAGATATTGAAGGATTTACGCAGCAGGCGCGACAGGGCGTGAGCGGTCATGGAGTCGCCATTTTTGTTCCATTCGTGCCAGGTGCGGTGGTCCAGGCTGTGCAGGTATTCCAAAAGCTCGGCGGTGAAGATGCGTTCCGGGTTGTGGTGATGGGCGAAGGCGTCGCGGATGTCGGAAAGCAGTTGTATGGGGGAGACTTCACGGTCCTGTTGCTCGCGGAAGATTTCCAGCAGGGCAGAGCGGGCTTTCTGCGGCCAGTGACCGCCGATGGTGTCCGCCAGGGCGATGAGCACGCGGGAGCAGTCCTGCTGGTGGGGCGAGAAGCCGGGCAGCAACGAGGTTTGGCACCCATACTTTTCGAAGTTGTTCGAGATTTGGTCGAGACGGTCTTTATCTTGGGACCAGGATTGCATCCAGGAGGTGAGCTTCCGGGTGTTATGCGGAACCAAGAGATGAATGGCGGCCTTGACTGCCTGCTGGGGCTTGCGGCGTTGGAGGACGATGGGAATGGAGCGGCGGGCGAGGGTCGGGGGCAACGAGTCCAGGCCAGCAAAGGCTTTAGGACAAAAAGTTTCCAGACCATCGGCGGAGAGGACGCCTTCGGAGTTGGGTTGGATGGAGCCTACGTCTCGGGACCGATCGCAGCCGCTGAGCAGGAAGCCGGTGATTTGTTGCTTGTCACTGCCACGAAAAATGGTGTGCCAGTTGTCGAGCAGGACGGTGGGTTGATCCTCCATGAACTTGTGCTTGAAGGCGGAGGGCGAGATCCCGGCGGCCCACCAAGGGCGAGCACACAAGGCGCGCAGCATGGTCATACAGGTGGATTTACCGGATTCTTCTACGGGGGAGGAGATGTTGAGATAGGGAGTGAGATAGCTGGCTCTGTAGGTGTAGGTGTGAAGAATCCAGAGAGCCAGGATGGAACCCTGGGCATCGGAACAGACCAGGTGGTCGTGGATGAGTTCTTCGATGTCGTCCATTGTGTCGGCGGAAGAAGTTGGGAAATTGGGATTGCCAGAATCGCCGGAATTGCCATAATTTGGATTTCGAGCTTTGGTTTTTTCTACTGGCTTCACCTTTTTTGGTTTTCGTTTTGGTTCTGCTGGTTCCTCCAGCATTTCTGGGTCATTCACAACTTCTGCTTTTTTCACCACAGGCTCGGGTTCTTCGGCTGGGGCCTTGAGGGCAAGCTCCTTCGGCTCGCACCTCAGGGAGGGTTCGGTTGACACCTCAAGGGCAAGCCCTTCGGTTGACACCTCAAGGTCAAGCTTTTGTGCTTCGCGGTTTTGCGTCACACTTTTGCGGGCCACAGTTGAGCTTGGCCGCGAGGCTTCACCGACGAGGGAATTGGTTTTGGGCAAGAACCACCAGGAGCCGTCGGATTTTTGAAGGGCGTGATGGGTGGAAGCTAGGGCAGGGGGCACCTGGGGTTCACCGCCGGGCAGAGTGTAGGCCGCAGTATAGTGTTTCGGGTCTAGTTGCACTTGAATCAACGATCTGGCCTCCTCGATCTCCGAAGGGTTGGGCTCGGCGAGCTGGGCAAGAGGAGCATCCTCGGCCCAGATCGTAAAAGACTTGCCCACCAGTTCTTTGAGCAAGAGCAGCTCGCCTTGGGGAGAGCAGGGCAGATGGTAGTAATCGGGCAGGTGGATGCCGGGGGTTCGGATTACGGTCCAAGTCCAGGTTGATTTTGAAGGGGGCATAAGTACTCCTTTGAAATTTGTAATTTTTAATTCGAGGAATTGAGGGTGACGAGATTGAGTTGGGTAATTTGTCACTCTGGGCCTGCGGCCCGCGAAAGCTCATGAAAATCAACTTTGCTATGTTGGGGCGTGGACAAAGTGGACGTTGTGGACAGAGTGGACGTGGTGGACGGAGTGGAGGCAGTGAACAATGTGATTTTCGACCCTGGTATTGCCAGAATTGTGGTTGATCTTGTTGTTCTGGAAAAGACGGTGCAAGCTATCTGGAAAAGACAGCGACAGGCCAAAGACTTTCGTCGTTAACTTATTTTTTTAAAGTGTTAAATCAGATCGTGTGGGGCGGATGATTTTGGATGAGGCTACGCCAACCTCTTGCAATGAGCCACGACAGTTAAGGTCCTCGCGAATGACCCGGAATGTTGGTGCGCGCAAAGAAACTGAGCTACCAGGGCGAATTTTAGCGATATTTTCGCAGGTTGTCAACGAAAATCAGACGAAGAATTTACGAATTTTAATCGAAGATGGAGCCGCAGAACAGAGAGGGAGAACTTGCTACTCAGCCGAAAAGTAAGTGGCATTAGGGCCAAACCTCTCTAGCTAGCATCACGCCTTCAAATGCGGCATCTTTGCGGCGCTCTGTTCGATACCAATTAACGGGCGAAGGTCCCTACAAAGGCGCTACGCTTGTCGTGGAAGGTCCATGAGGCGTCGAGGCCTTGCCCTTGATATTGATCGGTCATGGCCACGGCGGGCATAGCATGAGTGGTTTCGGTTAGCGGTGGATAAAACGTGGCTTCGTTGCCGCAGAGATGGTCTTTGTCAGTGAGGCCCCGGGTTTCGACGGCGACAAACTCACCGGCACGCAACGAGGCGCGGGCATTGTGGTTGTGCAGCACCTGCATGTCGATGGGCACGTCTGCG
>DASZEU010000548.1:0-3129 GCA_035940535.1 Candidatus Angelobacter sp. | reverse complement strand
AGTTCAATACGGCGATTTCACGCAACGCGCCGCGCGCCAGCAACAACGCACCATTGAGGTCTCGCCGGTCCGAGGCAACATCTATGACCGCAATGGAAACGAGCTGGCCATGACAGTCAAGCTTGATTCGGTCTTTGCGGTTCCCTCCGAGGTTCCCGATATCCACGGCACAGCCACAATGCTTGCGAGAATTCTTCGTAGCGACCCCGCTGATCTTGAGAACCGCATGGCGGCCTCCAGGGCCTTTGCCTGGGTGGCGCGAAAAATCGACCGGGATACCAGCAACCGCATTCATTCCCTCAACTTGAAGGGTATTTATTTCCAGAAAGAGTCCAAGCGTTTCTATCCCAAGAATGAACTAGCGGCCCAGGTGCTTGGATTCGTAGACTCAGAGGATGTCGGCGTGGGCGGTATCGAGCGAGAGTTCGAGCCCCGGCTCAAAGGCAAGCCCGGTACCATGCTCATCTCCATGGATGCCCGCCGCCGCTGGTTCGGTCGCGTGGAGAAGAATCCCGATCCCGGCGAAAACGTCGTACTGACAATCGATGAAAAGATCCAATACATTGCAGAGCGCGAACTCGATCAGGCCATGCACGATTCGCAGGCAGAGGCTGGAACCATAATCGTTCAAAATCCTCGTACGGGCGAAGTGCTGGCTCTTGCCAACCGGCCAACGTTCAATCCCAGCGCCATGACTCCCTCAGGCGTCAAGGCATTCAAGAACCGGGCAGTGAGCGATATCTATGAGCCTGGTTCAACCTTTAAATTGGTGACATTGGCCGCCGCCCTGGAAGAGAAAAAGGCTACAACCAATGAAATTATCGATTGCCAGATGGGATCAATCGTCGTGAACGGACTCAAGATTCATGATCACAATCCTTATGGCGACCTGACTGTGGCGCAGATTCTCGAAAAGTCCAGCGACGTAGGAGCGATTAAGATTGCATTGCGGCTGGGTGAGGAGAGATTCGATCGCTACATTCGCGCTTTTGGTTTTGGTTTACAAACCGGAATTGAGCTTCCGGGCGAAACCCGAGGCATAACCAAGCCGGTAAGCCGCTGGTCGAAAGTGAGCATCGGCGCCATCTCCATGGGACAAGAGATTGGAGTTTCTCCTGTTCAGCTTATCTCCATGGCTTCAACGATTGCCAATGATGGAGTCTATGTTCCACCCAGGATCATTGCCGGGACCACACCTCCGCGCAGCACGCCGCAGTACATCGCGTTTCATCCGGCGCAAGGGAGGCGCGTGATCTCGACCCTGACCGCCGCTCAGATGAAGCAGATGATGGAAGGAGTGGTCCTCAACGGGACCGGGAAGAAAGCGATCTTGAATGGCTATAGCTCTGCGGGAAAAACGGGAACAGCGCAGAAAGTTGATCCGGTCACGGGCGCTTATTCCCACAAAAAACATATCGCCTCATTTACCGGCTTCGCACCGGTGAACAATCCGGCAGTGTCGGTGTTGATTATTTTGGATACACCCATTGGCCCGCAAGATGGCGGCATGGTCGCGGCCCCGGTCTTTTCCCGCATGACTCAGCAAATACTGAGTTACTTGAATGTATCCCATGACATTGAATTTCAGGATGCCCGCCGCTTGACGCTCCGCGCCCAGGTCAAAAGCGATGAGATGGTGGAAGGCACGCCTGATCGAATCCTTGCCCAAGCTGAGCCGGTGGAGACTCCTCCACAACAGCCTGCCGTGAATCGAACACAGGATAACAATCCCGCCGCAAAACTGGTTTCGGCAGCCTACAAACCGGACGCGGCTCCTGTAAATACTGCCCCTGCTCCTCCCCCTCCGCCTTCCGTTCCGGTCATACCTGTACAAGCTCGTGGGACGGTTGTTCTGGATGTAGCGGGTGGCGTAGTTGTGCCCAATTTTATCGGCAAATCATTGCGCACTGCGCTCGAAGAAGCACAGGCAGAGGGAATCGAATTGGATGTAAGCGGAAGCGGCGTGGCCCAGTCGCAATCACCACCGCCGGGTTCGAAAGTCCCTCATGGAGGACATGTCAGCGTAAAGTTTGGGAGATAAGACTTATACTGTTTCGGTGCAGAGCGAAGAGATCCTTACCAAAAAACCACCTGAAGCCGATCTGCGGATTCCCTACGGGCAAGATCCAAATCAATTTGTCGATCTGCGAATCCCAGCAGAGAAGGGCCCTCATCCAGTGGTGTTTTTTATTCATGGCGGCTACTGGCGTGCCAAATATGACTTGACCTACGCCGGTCATCTCTGTGCGGCTCTGGCCAAAGCCGGAATCGCAACCTGGAACGTTGAGTATCGCAGAGTTGGAAATCCCGGCGGAGGCTGGCCGGGAACCTTCGAAGATGTGCGCACCGCCTATCGTTTGTTGCATGGCCACAGCCATCAAGGCCAAAGCAATAAGACCGCCGGCAAATTCGATTTGAAGCGCGTGTGCGTCGCCGGACACTCTGCCGGAGGCCAGCTTGCCCTCTGCCTGGCCGCTTTTGAAAAGACAGTGACAGGCGTGCTGTCTCTGGCTGGCGTGCTCGACTTGCATCGTGGCTGGGAACTGCATTTGAGCAACGATGCTGTCTCTGAATTCCTCGGCGGCTCGCCCGAACAAGTGCCGGAGCACTACCGTGAAGCCTCACCCGCCGAACGTTCGATTCCCCAGGCGATGCAAAAGGTAGTTCATGGAACAGCGGACAGCGCAGTCCCCTACGAAATAGGCAAGGGTTATGCTGATGCCAAGAAAAAATCAGGCGAAAAAGTGGAATTGATCACTCTAGACAAGATAGGACATTTCGAAATCGTGGATCCGGGATCTGCGGTGTGGGGGAAGATCCAGAAAGTATTTTCATCGCTCGTGCAGACGTAGTGTTATCTCTTTGCGTTCCTTGAATTGGACGGATAATGCAGTGTTGCCCGCAGCACCCGCGATTCTTTTTCACTTCGCCAGTACAGTCAGCCCCTATCATTTTCAAACGCATACACCATCATCACCGTTCCCAACCATCGTCAGGTTCCCAACTAGTGAAAGAAATGATGCAGCAAATACACCATGCCAACTCCCAGGAAAACTACCAGGGCCATTCCAATGCCGGGTTCTTTGTTGACCTCCGGGACCAAGTCTGAGGCTGCTACGTAGAGCGTTA
>DASZEU010000547.1:0-10585 GCA_035940535.1 Candidatus Angelobacter sp. | reverse complement strand
CATGCAATTCTTTGCTCTTAATCAACGCTCACCAGCTTGCTCGATATGTTCCTGTCCAAGGATTTTACAGCGGCTTTGCGTTGCTCGCGAAATAATTTTCGAAGCTCGGTTTCGCTAAAGACCTCATCGTTTTTCAAGCTGTGGATGATGCTATAGCCTTCCTTGATCAGCCGTTCGGGATGATAAGGCAGGCCGGTATGTTGGATGGCGAACACATCGCCAACGTTAGCACAGGAAAAAATCTTCAACCCTACAGCATAGGTATGAATGCCCATCATGATATCTTCCGGGAACGGCAAATCTAGCCATTCTCTCCAAGACTCAAGGTATCCCTGTGCTTGCATGCGGGAGATCAATGTTGCGGAGACAGCATACGCTCCACCCTGACAGTACATGCCCAGCGGATATCCATTGGTCAAAGCCTTGTCCATATATACTTTCAAACGGACGAAACCTTGCACTTGCTGGGGACTGACGGTTCCCACGCCATCTATATATAAGGGTGCAGTAAATGGTTGCGCGCCAGATTCAGCAGCATTTGCGATATAGAGTGCCTGACTTAGGGCGAGGGTCGCGTCGGCATAAAAACCAGCGAGCCGTGAACCTGGATTACAGGTGCGGCCAATGACGCCCAGCAGCCCCGCATCTTGTGATCCGGCGAAGATGCGGCTGAGCGATGGGGCAAAGCTACGGATCACAAGAGCATCGGTATCCAGCTTGATAAAGAAATCAACCTGGGTATTTTGTGCAAACCAATCCATAGCTATGAGATTGGCGCTGCACAGCCCACCGGTGATGCCAAGCCCAACACCCCTGCGAGGATGGGGGATTGTTACCAGATTGCAGCAAGGCGGGACCGAGATGCCGGAGGTTAAATTCCTCCCTGACAGGTCATCATCAATCAACAGCACCCAGGGAACCAAAGGCTCGTAGTGCCATAGTGAATCGAGCAAATCTGCCAGGCGTTCGGCCTCTTCCAGGCCCGGACCCACAGGTATGAAAACGCCAAATTGAAATGGTGAAGCCATTGTCAGTGGGCGCTGCAAGCAAGCTCTCCGGCCTGCTCCCAGGTCATCATCCTTCCGAGGGCCACCAAGTGGCGCCGCTCTCCACGAAATGGATTTCTGCCGTGGGCCACCGCAATGTTGTCTAGCATCAGAATGTCCCGTGCCTGCCAGGGGAACACAACCTCATGTCGCCGATATGTTTCCAGGATGTGCTCAAGAGCAGCGTCGGGAATGGGCGAGCCGTCTCCAAAGTAACAGTTGCGTGGCAGGTCATGTTCCGCAAAGATGCCTTGCAGGGAATTGCGTGTTTCTGCATCGACGCAGGAAATGTGCCAGTGCTGGGCCTGGTTGAACCAGCTCATTGCACCGGTGCTTGGGTGGCGCAGAACGGCTGGCCGCACCGCGCGAGTCTCCAGAACCCCGCCGTCCTTCCACCGGTATTCCATTTGCTCTTTTTGGCATTTCGCTTCGACTTCGTGGCGATCGCTGGTGCCAAAAACCTCCTGCCAGTGCAGTCCCAGGCCAGAGCCATAATTGCGGACATACATTATCTGTTTTTCAAGAAAAGCATCACGCAGGCGCGGTTCCAGGCTGGCAAATATTGTGCGGCTGTCCACGATGGGCGTCTCGCCGCCCGTTGCAGCGGGACGATCACAACAAAACCAGATAAGCGCGGGCCAACGATAGTTAAATGAGTTTTCATTGTGCCATAACAACTTCTTCTCACTCGGGTAAAACACGGGAGTATAAATACTTCCGCCAGATGTGAGAGACGGATGTTCTCCGTTCTCCGAGAAAAGTTCAGGCGAAAATACCCGGGCCAACTTCTCCAGATCCTTGTGTGGCGCGATGGCAAAGCCGCGGAAGAGCAGCGCGCCGCACTCTGCGAGCTTTTGTTCCAAATACTTCGCATTGGCTTGCACCCATTCCACAATGTTGATGTCCGGGGTTGCCGGTTCAAGTATCAGGGGCAGCTTTGCTTCCTTGGGAAAGCTCTCGCGGACAGGTTGAGTGTGAATGGCTGCAATGCTTTGCGGTTTGAAACTCTTGAATGAAGGGCGCAACTGTTTTGGGTTCTCTGCCGGGTCCATTTTCTTTTTGACCTCCTTGTGGCTGATGTCCAGAAGTTCCCCGATCGTACCGTCAGGATTGCGGGCAATCTCGGCGAGCAGCGCACTCAATTGAATACTTTTTCGCGCGATCAACTCCCGGTTGAACCTGGCTGCGTTGAATTCCAATTCTGCCTTCAGCACGTTGTCATCGTCGTCAATAAACAAAGTCAGATCAAACTTGGCGACGGGACGCACAATGCGCATCGATTCAACACTCATACCATCCAGCTCCCATTGGCAAGGGACTGGATTCCAGACAAACTTCGTTTCAAAGATTGGATTGGTACCCGGATCACGATCGGGGCTTACAGCATGTACGACTCGATGAAACGGTGCATGCTTATTTGCCAGGGCTTCTGAGATTATGTTGCCAGCGTACTTCAGCAGACTGGAGAAGGAGGAACCATCGGTTACCGGCATACGGATTGCAGCCTGGTTCACAAAGTATCCAATGACACTATCAAGCTGTGGAAAATCCCGCGTAGTCACGTCGGTGCCAACAACGATGTCCGTCTGTTGCGACCAGTCCCGTAATATGACCATAAAAGCAGTCATCAGAAGAGCGAACATGGTTACGCCGGCAGAGTTGCTGATGAATTTCAACGCTGCGGTGGTATCTCGATCAATCGAGAAACATTCCTGGCCAGCCGGAGCCAAGGTTTTTTCTGCCGCCCGACTGCCATGAAGCGACAAGCGAGGGACAGCGGAAAGTTGTTTCTTCCAGAAATCAAGTTCTTTCGCCACGCAACGCGACTGTTTTGCCCAGATGGCGTAATCACCGTACTGGAGGGAAGGAAGCGGAGGCAAAGCGGACCTTCTATGATAAGCACGGTAGAGACTTGAGAGGTCCTGAGCAAATATGCGCGCTGAACCTCCATCGAACGCAATATGGTGGGAGACAAGCAGGAGCACGTGTTCAGCTTTGGACAGCCTCAACAACTGAGCACGAAACAATTGGTCATTCTCCAGGTCAAATGGGCACGAAACAATTTTTCGAATCGCTTCGTGAAGAATCGTTGTCTGACTGCCGGCCGATAAGCAACTGAGATCCAGGACCCGGATATCTACTTCACGGGCTGGCCTGACGATTTGCTGAAATGAACCATCTCTGGTTCGAAACACGGTGCGTAGAATCTCGTGCCGTCGCACCACTTCATTCAATGACCGGCTTAACATTTGAATGTCAAGAGTTCCCCTGAGGCGTAGGCCAGCAGGCACAATATAGGCGACAGATCCGCGATGCAGGTGTTCCATCAGGCAGATTTGTTCCTGCTCCGGAGAAAGCGGCAGAGGGCCAGTGCGGTCCGACGGTTTGATTCCGTTCGATTGAATGTTGCCCGATGCCTGCCGTTTGGCCAGTCGCTCGATCAACGCAGATTTTTGTTCCGGAGTGAGGCGGGCAATGTTATTTAGAACGGGAGAGTGCCTCAATGTAAGCCGTTCATTTGACATAGCAGCGTTGCCGTGCCCGACTGGATGGGTGAGATTCGACAATAATTTTTCTAAAGGTTCTACGCTAAGGCTGGACACGAACTGCAGGGCGGCAGCACGACTTTTTTCGGATTGTTGCCGGTATAGGCCGTGGTCTGTGGTGATCTCCTCAAGTGCTTCTACCCAGGGCGCAGCATTTTGCGGCGGTATGATGGGAACAGGGAGCAAGTTAGCTGCGAGCCGGCGTTCGAACTTCTGGATCGGGGAAACAGGCAACAGATAGCCTGTACCGAGCTTGGCTTCAATGAGACCACCGTAATTGGCCGCCAATACAGGAATGCCACGCAGAAGCGCATCTACAACCGCCATGCCAAACCCCTCAGCCCAGAGAGTTGGCATCAGTAGAATCCGCACTTGAGCGAAAATCCCATTCAGGTCCGGCTGATTCGACAATATGGTCACATTGGGGCACTTGGCCATATCAGCCAAGTCATCGGGGGTCGTGGCATAGCCCGGCAGAGCGGCGAATGGAAGATGCGGAAACCGCCGCGCCAGTTCAAGGAAAATGGAAATCCCTTTCACGGCGCTGGCATTCATCAGGAGAATGTATCCATCTTCCCTGGCGCATTGAGGAAAAGGTGGGATCCCATAATGCGGTGGGTGATTGAGAAAAGCCTCAAGACCTAAGTGTTGTCTTATGTAGTCCTGCACAAAACGGCTGATACATATAACCGCGCGGCAACTTCGCACCAGCTCTGACCGGAGTTCGCTCGGATACAAGCTTTCCTGACCGAAGGGAAAAAGCTGTGGTGTATGAGCGAGATAAACTACCCGGGATGGAAGAGTTTGTAGCGCTGCATCCAAGAGATTCTGCGAAGTATCTTCCGAGGAGACGCAGACCAAATCGGGAGAGAATTTACGAATGCTTTCGACAAGGACAGCTCGTATCTGTTCAGGGCGCCTCACAGCCCGCATCTGGACGCCCTTGAGCAGGAAAGAGTGCATGTTCCTGGTCGTTTCAATCTTGGCCCCGGAGGCCACTTGCTCGGTCAGCCACTGGTCTTCTGTGATGGAACTGGGTGAAGCCAGCATAGGCACCACCGCTTCCACCGAGTGTCCGCGCATCGCAAGCGCCTCGGCGAGGAAGCGATTGGAGCGATTTGTGCCTCCGTGTGCCCGGGTGTAGGGCAAATTCATTGTGAGCAGGATTTTCATCAATTCGAGATTGCCGAAATATGGCTAACTAGCCAGGGGCTACGCCCCTGATACCCCAAGGAAGTCAGGAGCCAGAAGTCAGGAGACGTAGGGCCGTGCTAACGAGAACAAAATTCACGTTTTCAACGCGCATAGCGGGCTAATCCAGGCCAAGTTCAACGGACAGTGCTTCATCAACGATGTGTTCGAGGTGTTCACCCTGTTCCTCCAGTTGCGCCAGCAGGATTGCGTCAGTCATTGCGGCTACGGTAGGGGTGTCCATCAAAATCTGAAGAGGAATGTCTACTTGAAAGCGCTCGCGGATCTGCCCAGCAAGTCGAATGAGGAGCAAGGAATGTCCACCCAAGTCACGGAAGTTGTCGCAGATACCGACTTGTTTGGAGTTCAGGGTCTCTTGCCATATCCGGCATAACTCTGTTTCAACCGGGCTCCGAGGCGCGACATAAGACGATGGAACGTTCATGTTAACTGGAGAGGGAAGCGCACTATAGTCCAGCTTGCCATTGTGGTTGACAGGAAGCGAATCGAGGACTGTTACAAACGAAGGAACCATGTAATCAGGCAACTCAGTGCGAAGGTACTGAAGTATCTCCTGAGGATCAATTGTCTGATCCAATCGGGGCACGACATAGGCAGCCAGATACGGCTCGTACTGATTGTCCTGACGCTGCATAACGACTGCCTCCCGGATTGCAGGATGGGCTTCGCAGGCCGCCTCGAGTTCGCCCAATTCAATCCGACAGCCGCGTAACTTTATTTGCGAATCAGTCCGTCCGAGGTATTCGATGTTACCGTCGTTTCGTTGACGTGCAATGTCTCCAGTCCTATACATTCGTTGTCCGGGAACCTGGCTGAAAGGATCAGGGACAAAGCGCTCCGAGGTAAGCGCAGGGCGGTTAAGATAGCCAAGGCCCACTCCCATTCCACCCAGATATAACTCGCCTTGAAATCCGACAGGAAGAAGTTGTCGATCGGGAGAAAGGATGTAAGTCTTGAGATTCGCGATTGGCCGGCCAATAGGAACAACGCGGGATTTCGAATCTCGAACGCAAGGCCAGTACGTAGCGTCTACGGCTACTTCCGTTGGGCCATAAAGGTTATGTAATTCAGCATCCAGAGTGTCGTGACAAAGATTCTGCAGTCCCACGCTCAGGGCTTCTCCACTGCAAATGATGCGCTGAAGAGACGTACATGCCGCGGCTTCCGGCTCAGCCAGGAATAGCCGCAGCATGGAGGGAACGAAGTGAATTGTGGAAACTTCCCATTTTTGGATAAAGCGTGCCAAGTTGAAGGGGTCACGGTGTAACCCTGGCGGAACAACCACCAGCGTTGCCCCGGCGATCAGGGGCCAGAAGAATTCCCACACAGAGACATCGAAGGTGAAGGGAGTTTTCTGGATGACCCGATCTGACCTTGTCAATTGATACTGGCTTTGCATCCAAATAAGCCGATTGCAGATTCCTCGATGGGTGTTGATTGCACCTTTGGGAAATCCGGTAGAGCCAGAGGTGTAAATTATGTAAGCTGGCATAAGCTCTGCGGTTTTTGAATGTGGGCTTCTGGCTCGCGGCGTTTTGTCATCGAGAATTACCACGAACTGGTAAGGCGCCAGCGGGCTGCTGCACAATAGTGGTTTGCCGGCCTGGGTCAGAACCAGACTTGGCTTTGCGTCTGCCAGTACATATTGAAGACGTGAGTCCGGGAATTCAGGATCGAGTGGAAGATATGTTCCTCCCGCCTTAAGCACGGCCAGCAGAGAGATGACCATTTCCAGGCTGCGCTCCATATAGATGCCAACCAGATCGCCTGTTTCTATACCCAGTGCCTGTATCTGAGCCGCGAGTGCATTAGCATATCCGTCCAACTCGCCGTATGTCAGAGTGCGTGATCCAAATATGACTGCGGGAGCGGTTGGTGTTCGGGAGACCTGGTCCTCAACAAGATGATGAAGCACGTGAGGTTCAACAAAGAACGTTTCAGTTTCGTTGCATGCAAGGACCTCAAGTCTCTGCTCAATCGTCATCATGTTGAGGCGTGAGACAGGCAATCCAGGATCGGACAATGCAGCCTCAAGCAGATTTACAAACACTGAGGCCATGCGGGCCACCGTTTCTGATTTGAATATGTCAGAGTTGTATTCAAGGCTTCCCCAGAGTTCGCCGTCAGCGTCGGCCATGATTAAAGCCAGATCAAATTGGGCCATGCGCCTCTGTAGCGCAAGCGTTTCCAGTTTCAACCCAGCGAAGTCCATAATGACCCCGCCCTCACCGAGAGCCAAGCGCACTGTAGCGCCGTCAGATTGCTCAACAGACGTATGCAGTGTGAACATGACGGGCGCTGATTTCTGGCGTGCTGATCCGCTGTGCGCATTGTTCGTATACGGAAAGTCAGCGGCGCGCAGTAGCGCAAGAATATGCTGATGGGTGCGCTGCACCAGATCTGTAAAGGTGACGTTGCCGGAAAGATCTGCCCGGACTACTGCTGGATTAACAAGGTAACCGACTATGCGCGCAAACTCGGAACGGGTGCGCGTGGCCACAGGAGTGCAGATTCCAAACACGTCCTGTCCTGAGTAGCGGGACAGCAGTGCAGAATAAGCAGCCAGCAGCAGAGTATTCAAGGTTACGCCGTGTTTAGCTGCGAAGTGGCGTGACGCGCTCGCCAATTCCGGCGCAATCCTGAACCCGTGGGATGCCCCGGAAAAGGCGGGCACGGCAGGGTGCGGCTCATCCAGCGGCAAATTAAGCAACTGCGGTGTCAGCTCTTGTTGACGTAGCCAGAAGTGCTCCAACTCTCTGGCGCGATCCGTTGCAAGAAACTTCCTTTCCGCGTGGACAAAGTCCATGTGTGAACGCGGCCTGGGCAAGGTCAAGGGTGCTCCGGTGGTCTCTGACGCATATATGGCGGCAAGTTCCCGAAACAAGATGGTCATGGATACATAGTCGGCTGCGATGTGATGCGCAGAAATGACCAGCCATGATTGATCGCTGGCGCCTTCAAACAGGGCGAGCCGCACCGGGCACTCATGCTCGATATCGAAACGTCTATGACCGGATTCCGTTAGAGTTCGATGAATCGCTTCAAACGGCCATTGGGAAACGTTCGTGTGCTCAAAAGTTGCCGTAAGATGCTCATGCACGCGCTGGTATACATCATCACGCACGTAGTATGTAGTGCGAAGTCCGGTGTGGCGATTCACCAGGTGTTGCAAAGCACGTTCGAGAGCGCGGGGATCTATTCCTCCTGATACCTGGAACGCGGCGGTCACGTTCAAGCCAGTATCTCCGGGAGTGAGAGCATGGAGCAACCAGAGGGCTTTCTGTGCGGAGGACAAAGGCAAGTCTCGGCAAGACGCAGGAGAGCAGAGATCGGCATCAGTACCAAGTCCTGATTCTCTTGAGTACCACAATTCGGTCGAGATCATCTGCAGCGTAGTGCCTTCGAGGAACTTAGCTATTTCCAGACTTTGGCCGGTTGCATCTTGAATGACATGACTGAGGTTGGCAGCATGAAGAGAGTCCAGACCGTAGCGGTTCATCGGTTGCGCGGGGTCAATCGATTCCGGCGGAATCCCAACTTGAACAGCTAATTGTTCGGTCAGCCATCTTTCTAACTCAACTATCTCTGCAAAGGGCTTTGGGCCCGGTGCAATTTCCGGCGGGTTAACAGATCTTTTCCAACTGGCCAATGCCGTCAGTTCCCCAGCCAAGAATGCCCGGCGACATTCTCCGCGACGAACTTTTCCGCTCGAAGTCTTGGGAAGGGCCCCCGGCGGAAGCAGAACAACTGCGTGGACTTGCAAATCGTGACCTTCTGCTAAAGCCGATGAAATCGACCTGACAATTTGCTCCATTTCAGTGGTGTTACGCTCTACCTCGTGGACGATGATTAGTCTCTCTTCGCTTGCGAGTTCGATGGAGAAGGCTGCCCCACAACCAGGACGAAGGTGAGAGTCACACGATGCAACCGTCTCCTCTAAATCGTGCGCGTAGTAGTTCAACCCGCGGATGATGATCAGGTCTTTGCAGCGCCCCGCAATGAATAGATCACCATCTTGCATAAATCCCAGGTCCCCGGTTCGCAGGAAAGGCCCTTCGCCACTATCAGACAGGCAAGCCTTGAAGACCTCCCTTGTCTCGTCCGGACGGTTCCAATAACCCGAGGCACAAGAGGCCGATGAAATCCAGATCTCGCCAATGCCCGATTCACGCCGTTGCCGCGTGTGCGGATCAACGATGGTAATGTGCTGTTCCGGCTCCGGTCGCCCACATCCAACCAGGGTAGTGGTATCGTCCGAGCCCGCCTGGACTTCCCCACGAGCCAGGCTGCTCGTATCCAATGCGCATAGAGTTGCTCCCGCGCCTTTGCGCGCACCGGACACAAAGAGAGTTGCTTCCGCAAGACCATAGCAAGGCATGAATGCTTTTGCTTGAAATCCGCAATTGCTGAATTCACGCACGAAATTCTTCAGGGTCTCTGCGCGCACCGGTTCAGCGCCATTGAAAGCGACTTCCCACGAGTCGAGATCAATAGAGAGTTTCTGTTGAGTAGTAATTTTTCGGCAACATAGGTCATAGGCGAAATTAGGGCCGCCACTCAGAGTGATCCGATAACGGGAGATATTTTCCAGCCAACGCACGGGTGATTGCAGGAAAGCGGCGGGGGACATCATCGTGCAGGGGAAACCTCCATAGACTGGCTGTAAGATACCACCAATAAGTCCCATATCGTGATAGGGAGGAAGCCAGCTAAAACAGTGGCTTTCCGGTCCATATTGGAAGGCACGCGAAAGGTGCGCTGAATTGGCCAGGAGGCTGGCGTGCCGGATGATGACTCCCTTTGGAATCCCGGTTGATCCAGACGTGTACTGCAAAAACGCTATCTGGTCACTGCTGATCGCAGGTAGTTCGTCTGAAATAGCGGCTTCCGCTGTTTCATCGAGCGAAAGCAGAGTGCAGCCATTGCGATCTAATGGATCGGTCAAGGCCGCTTGCCAGCGACCCGATGTGACCGAACAAGTCAAGGCGACCCGCGCTCCGGCATCGCTGATGATTGCCTGTAACCGGGACAAGCGGCGAGCATTCGCCGGCGGGTATGCTGGCACGGCAATGGCCTTGGCCAATATACAACCGAAAAACCCGACAATATAACTGATTCCAGGAGGATACAGCAGCAGAACAGGCTTGTTGACGCCGCCTCTTTCGCGGAGTACCTCCGCCACAGCCGCTGCCTTTCTGAACAAGCTGGCATAGGTAATTTCAGCAGTGGATTCCTCCCCATCCGTGATGAAGCGGAATGCTACCTGGCTTGGGGCACTCGCAGCTCGCTGCTGCAGTATTGTCGCAAAGCTCTGAGCTTTCTGTATGAAATCAAGCGTCGGCATGTTGCATCAGGAAGAAACCAAACCTTACCGCGGATGACGCGGATATACGCGGATTCAGTTTGCGAAGCCCCGGAAGGGTGGTTGACACACGTCTGGTGTTCCCAAATATCTGTTAATGATTCAGCCGTCCCTAACGGGACTCCGTTGGTTTTGAAGCTAACCCAGCATTGGATTCGGCGCCTGACAGCGCCGAATCATGCTGGGCTACTGTCAATACGGTTCAGTTAAGCTTTCACGTATCGTCTTGGTCAACATATTTGATTGAGGCGGAAAATGAAAACCCCTGTGCCGCCCCGCTGGGGCTTGTCATTTATCTGTAATCTTTCCCAGCGCTTACGAAGCTGTGAAGCGATTAAAATTCACGAGTATCTGTTCTGGCGTGAGTAGTGTTTTCACTCGGCCAAGAGTCAAACACCTGGCCACGCCCGTAATGCGCG